>JBOIAY010000075.1:0-15296 GCA_050739255.1 Gammaproteobacteria bacterium | reverse complement strand
GTATTCTTCGTTTCAGACCGCACCGGTATTACCGCGGAAGCTCTGGGGCGGAGCCTCATGAGTCAGTTCAATGAAGATGGCTTTCGACAAGTCACTGTGCCATTTATCGCCAGTGTTGACAAGGCCAGCGAGGCCGTGGCGCGCATCAATACGGCGGCTTCTGAAGACGGCATCCGGCCCATCGTCTTCAGCACCATCGTGGACGATGCCATACGCGTTATTGTCCAACGCAGCGAAGCGCTCTACCTGGATTTCTTTGATACCTTCATCGGCCCGCTGGAACGTGAACTGGGCATGAAGTCATCCCATACCGCCGGTCGCGCCCATGCCTCCGCTGACAATGCCGCCTATATCCAGCGCATCGAGGCAGTGAACTTCGCACTGGCCAATGATGACGGCGTTACCACTAAACATTATCCCAGGGCCGATGTGGTTCTGGTCGGGGTATCGCGTTCCGGCAAGACACCGACCTGTCTGTATCTGGCCCTGCAGTTCGGCGTTTTTGCTGCCAACTATCCGCTGACCGAAGACGACCTGCAGCACGGGCGGTTACCGGAAGTTCTATTGCCTCATAAAAACAAATTGTACGGCCTGACCATCGAGCCGGTGCGCTTGCAGCAAATCCGCCATCACCGCCGTCCAGACAGCCGCTATGCCTCGTCAGATCAGGTGCGTTACGAGGTACAGCGAGCGGAGGATATCTTCTGCGCTGCAGGGGTGCCGTATATGAATACCACGCACCCTTCGATTGAGGAGATTGCCACTACAATCCTGCATCAGTCCGGTATCAAGCGGCGCTTCTGAGAGTGCCGGAATGAGCCATCTTGGCGGGGCGATCGCCGTCTTGACAGGTTGTTGGAAGTGCTTGCCGGGCTGTCGCCGTCGTGGTGGTTTGCGAAAACCATATTGACTCCCTGACCGCAGAAGTTCACATTATTGCCGTCAAGATTAGATTCTTGAACCGTAGTTATGTGGTACCGCAGGACCTTAAATGGGTTAAGGGACTGGGCTTTTCCGGAAGTATTGACCGTGGAGGCAACGAATATGCTGAATTCTACTTTCCGCTGGATCGCGCGTGGCTGCATCGCGGGTGTCCTGCTGGTTCTTTTCGGGTGCTCATCTTCCAAGCCGTACACGCTGGTGGCGCAGTTCCCGTCAACGTCAAAACAGCTCATCATGATGGCTGCTATAGATGTTGAAGGATCGGCATGCACAGTGACCGCGATGACCTGGAGCGTCAACAAACCTTGGACACCTTCGTGCACCGTCAATTCGGATCAACCGACACATAAGAGCTTCACTATTGATGGACAGCAGGTGGATCTGGACGCAGATGCCGGCGGTTTCAAGCTGTCCAATACACCCCCGCTCACGGTACCGTTCCCTGCCAGCAGTGCCGCGCCCGCAACAACCGCGAAAGTAGCCGCAACCACTGCAGTCGAGGCCAAAGCGAAAGGTAAGACTAAAGCCGGGGTATCTAAAATGATAGCCAAGGCTACGGGTAATACCACCAGCGCGGCACCCGTCGCGGCCAGCACCGCCGCCGCTGCAACCACCGTTTCTGGTGCGGCCTTTCCGGCACAATGGAAGGTGACATTATTCCCGGGCCATCAAAGGATTGTTGCCCAGAATTTGGGTTATCTGGTGAAGAGTGCCGAGATCGATGTAGATGGCAGTGCCTGTAAGTTAGACGTGGTTTTCAAGGTGAGATACCCTCCGTATCACCTAGATTGCATGGCGAGCACCAATAAACGCGGTGACTATCACTTGTTGTTTAATCCGTACATTGTTGCGAAGGTTGCATCCAGCGCCACGAACACCATCCTGATGGTCTCCGAGGGCGCGAGCATTTCAGGTGTCATCTGGGACTCTCACGGTTTTGACGGCTGGACACCCAGCGTACCTCCATCTTGGCGCTTGCGAACCAAATCGGACAACTGAAGTCAGCTGAGTTTCTCAGCACACATCAGACGCTCGCCCGCGTTACACGGGTGAGCGTCTTTTTTTGGCCGAATAAACTGAAGCATTGACTGTAGGATAAATTTTGCCCGCGGCGCACAGATTGACAAGCTCGCTGCTGTGTATGCCTGTGATATAGTCCCGGCATGTTTATCGAGGCTGTTGGTCAGCGTGTGCGCCTGGTTCGGTCCCGCAGTTTCGCGGGGCTGATGACGCTTTATGAGGGTAACTACGCGCGCTTGCGGCAATTGCTCGGCAATTTGCTGCGGCTGCGGCCCATACTCGTTTCCGTAAGCCCGACTGACCTGAGCATTCATGTCACACTGTATAAATGCAGCCGCTATACCAGCAGCCTGCGCATGACATATTGGCTTGATCTGGGCGGTCACAGTGCGGCTGATCCGGATCTGCTGCTGCGTATATATCATGATGCGCGTCTGGTGGAAGCGGTGGGTTGTTGTGAGCAGACTCAACATGCGTCCTTCAAGGGGTTGTCATCAACAGCCTCGTCGGAATTGGAGCGCCGCTGGGCACTCAACATCCTGCTCAGTAAATGGCTGGAACATTGCCTGGATCACCAGCATATCTTTATCTGACAGCCGACGGGTGTAGTGCGCACACACTGAGATTTTTCATGTATTTGCACTGGTCATTCTCTGGATTTCAGAGTTTTATGTTAAATTGTTGACTGCTGAGCAATACGGCCTTCCGTCTTTCGCTAAGCTGGACTTCCGGAGCCGAGTAGGCAAGCATTGTTCCGGTTTGTGGCTAATATAATCTGTGGAAGCTTTATGGTAGCGCGATTCAAAACCATCAAGGCCGGAAAGGGTATGCGCCAAGAGCCGACAATCTCTGAAACGAGTTCTGATCAACAAGCCAAACTCCTGGAGCTGTTCGAGAACCGTAATCTGATAAAACGTGAGCTGGATCAGGTTATAGCCGAACGCAATGTACTCAAAGCGGATGTGGAGGATCTTCGCAATCGTCATGACGAATTACGTCGTCAGCTCACCAATCTGGAACAGATGCTGGCGGATGCGGAGCGTGGACAGAGTGCCATCATTTATTATCGTCTGCGGGCAGTCTGGGATACCTGCCGTCAACAACTGCGACTGCTGGCCGAAGACTTTAATAACCGTTATGAAAAAGCCGAACGTGCCGGATTTGAGCAAAACCTGGGCAAGGATCACAATCACCACCTTGATGATCTGACGCAGCAGTTCGACAAACTGGAGCGCGAGCGGCGCAATTTGCGTAACAGTCTGGGTGACCTGCAAAAGCAGTTGGCAAGTCTGCAGAAATTCTGGCAGAAGTCCAGACGTGAAGATGTCCAGTTTCGGATCGATAGACTCACGAAGCAGTTCAAACCGATTGAGGCGGAAAAGCTGGAGCTGCTAGGCACTATGGAGTTGCTGCGCAGTCAGAAACCGCAGGTTTGGCCCGGCATCAGCATAGCCTCCAGACGCACCGTCAATCTGTGGTTGCTGGCACTGGCGCAATACCTGTATATGCATTTTAGCGAATACAACATCTCGGATATGGCGCGCAGCGCCGGCACGAAACCGGTATCCGATGTAAATTTCGGTCTGTTGAACGATTGCCTGGCCATCGGCAATCACATCTATGAGGTCGTGATAAAGCTGCGTGGCGACAAGACACGGCCCGACAAGCTTCGCTTTCGCGCCGAGCATCTGCGCAGCACAGTCACCTATGCCTCGGACAGCGACACGATCCCCGAGGAATCCTGTCTGGATTACATGCCGTTAGCTTCCCAAGCGGCGCCCACCATTGATGCGGAGGCACAACCTGTTGCTGCCAATGTGCTTCGGCTGAATTATTGGGATGTCCAGAATATTCTTCTCAAACCCCCTGAATCCGTACAGACGGTGGAACCAAGAACCGCAGCGTTCGCGGATTGAACATCTGCTGTCGCGCATGCATGTCCGGGTGGGTTGATTTCTTCAGTGCCGTCTATGTGGCCCTGTGATGCTGCAATCAGCGCAGTAAGCCATTCGGCCTTGGCAATACCGTGGATGAAGGATCAACTGCCGGCCGCTGCGGCCGCGGAAGCCGGCAAACTGCCTACACCCGTGGCAGCCATGTCAGCCACGATGTGAGCAGTTTCCTGGAGCACGGTGTCAGGAACGATGGCGTTCGCGTCATTGCCGGTATCCGTCGTGTTGCCGGCAGCTGTCACAGTGTGCGTGGACGCGGTAGCAGCGGTCTTTGGTGTTTTACTGGTTCTAGCCAGTTTGTAGGCTTCTTCCAGACTGGCAGCGGGAGGCAGGCCCTTGAGCTGTCGCCAGCTGTTGGCAAGCGCCAGCTGCTCACGATCGCGCTCAGCGCGCAGTTTTTCCCGCGCGCTCAGCAGCAGTGACACGGACTTCTCACTGCGCTGAGCTTCCAGTTGCTTGATGCCATCCAGGAACAGCGCCCAGGCGGAATCATGGGCAATACGCTCGGCATGCAGCTTGTCGAGTTTTGGAAGTGCCGCAGGGATGCCCAGTTGCAGCGGAGTATAGTCCGCAGCCGCGATCTGGTCCCAGGGCAGGGCGTCATCTTGGGTTTCTTCGCCGAATTCCTTGGGGTCAATGGGTGAGGGCAGGGCGATGTCCGGTGTCACACCTTTGCGTTGTGTGCTGGCGCCGTTGACGCGATAAAATTTGTCCACAGTCAGCTTGAGCTGACCGGCATCCTGATTCCCCGGCACGAAGCGGTTCAGGTCTATGAGTCTTTGCACGGTGCCTTTGCCGTAGGTTGTAGCACCCACCACGAGGCCGCGATGATAATCCTGGATGGCAGCGGCGAAAATTTCCGAGGCGGAAGCCGTTAAACGATTCACCAACACGGCCAACGGACCTGTGTAAACGATGTCGCTGTCGTCATCGTCGTCCACTTCCACATCACCACTGGTGTCACGAATCTGCACCACCGGGCCGTGAGGGATGAACAAGCCCGTGAGTTTGGTGGCCTCGTCCAGTGCGCCACCGCCGTTATTGCGCAGATCAATGATTACACCATCCACGTGTTCTGCCTCGAGTTCCAGCAGCAATTTGCGCACGTCACGGGTGGTACTGGTGTAATTTTTCTCGCCTTCCATGCGCCCCTCAAAATCACTGTAAAAAGCGGGGATGTTGATGACGCCAATTTTGTAAGTGCGCGTGCCGCGCTGCACGTTGATGATGCTCTTGTGAGCGGCCTGGGCTTCGAGCTTCACCGTTTCGCGCGCCAGGCGGATAACTTTTTCCGGCGAGCCGGGGGGGGCGCCGGCAGGCAGTATCTGCAGCCGGACCACTGACCCCTTGGGACCGCGGATGAGCTGCACCACGTCGTCCAGGCGCCAGCCCACCACATCCACCATGTCACCCTTGTCGCCCTGGGCCACGCCGGTAATGCGGTCATCCGGGTGTAACTCCTTGCTTTGCGCGGCGGGGCCGCCGGGGATCACCCGGTCCACGCGGGTATATTCGCCTTCGGACGTGAGTGCCGCACCGATGCCCTGAAGTTTGAGGCTCATCTGGATCTGGAATTCCTGCGACTGATCCGGCGAAAAATAATCCGTGTGCGGATCCAGAGACAGGGTGTAGGCATTCATGAACAGGTTGAATACGTCCGAAGTTGCGACTTGGCGGGCACGGTAATCAAAATTCCGATAGCGCTTGCGTAGAACATCGGCAGCCTGCTTCCAGGTTTTGCCCGCCAGCAGCAGGCCGATAACATCGTTTTTGACACGCTTGCGCCAAAGGTCATTCAGTTCCGCCGTGCTGGAAGCCCAGGGCGCCTTGGAGCGGTTGTACACGTACTCTTCCTTCACTTTGAAGTCAGGCTTATGATTCAGCAGGCTCAGGGCGTACTGAATGCGCTGCCGAACGCGCTGCTGATAGACGTTGTAGATGGCGAAGGCGGGTTTGAGGTTGCCATTGCGGATGGCATCATCCAGGGTGTCGCGGTAAGGCGCGAAACTATCAACGTCGGATTGCAGGAAATAGCTGCGGTTCGGGTCCAGATCTTCCAGATAATGCTTGAAAATCTGTTGCGAGAGGGCGTTGTCCAGCGGTGTCCTGCCGTAGTGATAGCGGGTGAGAATGCCGGCAATGGCTTCATCCAGCAGGGTTTGGCGCGGCTGCGGGCTCAGGGCCGGCAGGCGCGCGAGGCTGCCGGCAGCAGGCGCGGCAGTGACAGCGGAATATGCGGCGACCGCAACGAGCAGTGTGCCGACGCCGATCAGCAAAACAAGAATCTTCTGGCGCATTATGGGAAATATCCTGTGGCAAGCGCCATGCCGGGGTGGACATGGTGCGGGCGATGGCTTCCGGCGGCATAGTATTGGAAGTCAGGCCGGAGTGCGAGTGCCCGCCGACACGCGATAATGCCGGCTTTAGCCTGCCGGGATGAACGCCGCCCCGGCCCATGCGTTGACCTTGCGGAAATCGGCTTGCCATAGGCCTCATGAGTTTCATCAAGTGTGAGCTTGGGCAGTCCCAGGGCCTAGGTGGCGTGTGGGTGTGATTCTGCTTTTCCGCCACGTGCTGAGCTTGGAGTACCTTGGACCAGACAGTCATCCGAGGTGTTCCGCCTTTCGGGGAGTTGTTGCGTGACATGCTGGTCTTATTGGGACTGTCAGTGTCCGCCGGTTTTAACTGACGGGTGCCAAGGGCTGACCGGCGCTGGAGGTGGAATAAGCGCTGGCGGTAGCGGCTGTGGCAGTCCTGATTTTGTTTCTAGCCTCGGCCCAGACCGTGTGAAAACACAAATTCAATTTCCTACCGGCATTAGCCGATGCAGGTGGCGTGATGCGGCGAGCGGGATTTTTAAAATGTGACGGCCACGGAGTATGGATCGGCTTGCCGAATAAGACAGCGGGTGTCTTTACGCCCGCATGGCCTGCAGCAGCGGGCCGGTTCCGAGGATGTTCATGACCCGCTTGAGGTTGTAAGCCAGCACGTGCAGGCTCATCTCGGTACTGACCCGATCCAGGGTTCGGGTCAGGAAGTGTGTCGCGCCCATCCAGGATTTGATCGTGCCATACGGATGCTCGACGGTTTGGCGGCGGATGCGCATCATCGTGGGAGCCTGATCCAGCCTGGTTTGCATGGCCTCGAGCACCGCTTCATGCTCCCAGCGGGTGATGCGCCGCTGCGTACTGGGAGTACAGCGCGCCTTGAGTGCACAGCTCTGGCAGTTTGAACTCCAGTAGCGATGCAGTTTCAAGCCATGCTCGATGGCTTCGAACCGCCAGCGCAGATGCTCCCCGGCCGGACAGCGGTATTCGTTAAGCGCGGCGTCGTAGATGAAATCGGCTCGACCGAAGCGTCCGTGCGCGCTCGCATTCGAGGTTCTGGACTTGGCAACCATCGCGGTGATACCGGCTTGCTGGCAGGCCAGGATCTCTTGGCTTTTGAAATAGCCCCGGTCCGCGACCGCCGTCAGGTCCGAAGTGGCCATCGCCGTACGGGCCTGCTTGGCCATGGCGGTGAGCTGGTCGCGGTCGGTGCCCACATTGGTCACTTCGTGTGCGACGATTAAATGGTGTTTCGCCTCCACCGCGGTCTGCACGTTGTAACCCACGATGCCGGTGCCTCGGGTTTTCATGGAACGGGCATCCGGGTCGGTCAGGGAGACCTGCTGGTCGGGTGAGGCCTTGAGCTGGACTTCGATGTCCTTGAGGGCCTTCATCTGTTTCTTCAAGGCAGCAATCTTATCGTGCAAGCGCTCAATCTTAGGCTGAGCGACGGCCGGCGCCTGCCGGTCGGCGCTGTCGAGATCCGTGAGGTAACGATTAATGCTCGATTCAATCTCTTCCATCCGTCGTTGCAGCTTGGCGCGGGTGAAGTTGCGATCACGGTGGTTGACCGCCTTGAACTTGCTGCCGTCAATCGCCACCAGGGCCTCAGTGAACAGACCCAGTTGCTGGCAAAGCATCACGAACTGACGGCACACGCTGCGGATGGCTTCACCGTTGTCCTTGCGGAAATCAGCGATGGTCTTGAAGTCCGGCATTAACCGCCCGGTCAGCCACAGCAGTTCGAGATTACATTGGGCGGCGTGCTCCAGTCGGCGGCTGGATTGGATACGGTTGAGGTACCCGTATATATAGATCTTCAGGAGTACCTCCGGGTGATAGCCCGGCCTGCCCGTGGTGGCCGGATCAACACCCTCAAACCCCAGCTTCCCCATCTCCAGTTCATCAACGAACACATCCACCACCCGCACCGGATTGGTATCAGCAATGTAGTCGTCGAGTGTCTCCGGCAACAATACGCATTGGGTTCGGCTTTCCCCTTGAATGAAACGCTTCATACCATTCCCCTCACGCATCAATGACGTTAGCATTAAGATCGCGTGGCACAGCAGAAGTTCCTCTTTTCACACAGTCTGGGCCAACTCCGGACGGTGGAGATCCCGGATCGGATGCCCGCAAGCTGCCATTCGTCGCACAGGCTGCCAAGCGTACCTGTAAGCGTCAAGTTCTATTTGACAGGGCCGGGATGCCGGGCTCGGATACGCTATATATCACCGGCCGCTTGCAGGTACTCGCCCCTCCCGGCCAGCCATCGCCGATAATCGGGCTACGGTCAATGATGCGAAATTCGATGATAATGTTTGCACACGCCTAGACATAGGACTGGGTCGGCCGGTCACATGTCCATCACCACGGGGAGAGTGCCATGCATCGTCGTTATGGGCTGTTGATCCTGCTCACGGTTCTCATTGTGCTCGCTGGTGCCTACAGTAGTTTTATGGCATTCCATTACGGTGGACTACCGTTTTCCACCGACATTGTCGATCCCCATACTGCAATCATCGAACCGGTTGCCGGACTCCCGCTGCCAACGGCCCTGCACGCCGGCGATCAGATTGATCTTTTTGCTTTGCCGCGAGCGACTCGCATCGCAAT
Organism: Gammaproteobacteria bacterium; assembly: GCA_050739255.1. GTDB lineage: Bacteria > Pseudomonadota > Gammaproteobacteria > Natronospirales > REEB76 > REEB76. The sequence goes on along the minus strand of JBOIAY010000075.1, from coordinate 6,439 downwards.
CAGCATGCAACTCAATAACGACATACACCTTCCCCTGGGACAAACGTATACGTTTGTGATCCGTCGGGGGAATGCGCGCGTCACCCTGCCGGTCACAATCGTGAGTAGGAATGCCGCTGCCGGTGACCGGGCGATTGAGTGGGCCGCTCTTGGTTTCTATGTGCTCATCAGTGTGATTGCACTGCTCGCGCTGTGGCGCGGACGCGACCGGGCGACCGCGGGTCTCGCACTCTGGGCCATCACCTTTCTGGCCGGCGTAGCCACAAACACTGTACCGTCGGACGGTATGCTGGGGCTCGGCCTCCTGCTGGGGGCGTGGATCTTGTTCCTACTCGCGCGGGTTGGATTCTACGTGATGGCAGAGTCCATGGCCGGAAGTGCGTTCAGCTCGCGCTCGCGTGTGTGGTGGCGCGTAAGCTTCCTCCTGCTCCTCGGTCTGGGGGCAATCGAAGTGCTGGGCGGACCGCTTGTCTTTGTCGCCACCGGTTGGGCGGAGCTGTTGCGGCCCGCGTATGGTTTTGTCTTGACTGCCAGCTATCTGGTTCCAATTGCACTTCTGTTCGTGAGCTATCGCCGCGCCGAGGTCACACACCGATTGCGGCTGCGTTGGATGCTGTGGAGCAGTGTGCTGTTCGTCGCTGGAATTTTCCTAAACAACACGCCAATCCTGGGATTTCCGGCTTCAGTGATCATGTGGCAATTCATGTTTGCCATTTCCATGGTCGGCTTCCTGTACACAGTGCTGCGCCACCGGGTCGTGGATTTCAAAGTAGTGCTCAATCACACGTTGGTGTATGGCGGGGTGACCGCACTCGTGCTCGGCGTGTTGGCCGCCATCAACAGTCTGGTGGAACACGCCGCGCTGGGCACCAGTGCCAGCCTGTTGCTGCAGGTCATCGTGCCGCTGGCGCTCGGTATCGTGCTCGGCCGGGTACGTTCGTATGCAGACTGGATCGTGGAGCGGGTGTTCTTCCGGAAGAAGTTTCGCGCCGAGAACGCGCTGCGCAGCTTTGCCCGGCACGCGGGCCACATCGAGGATCAAGGGCGCCTGCTCGAAGCTACTGTCACGGCCCTGCACACCCACCTGAGCGTCCCGGGGGTCGCGTTCTATGCACAGGCGGATGGTGGCTACACGCGTGTGCGCCAGGCTGGCGAACGGCTGTATCCCGAGCGTCTCGGCCAAGACGATCCTGCCGTGGTGGCCGCGCGGGCCGATCAAAACGCGGTGGAGTTGTCGGTACTGAACAGTGCGCTGGGCCACGATGGGTATGTGTTCCCCATGCTGGCGCTGGGTGAATTACAGGGGGTGCTGGTGTGTGCCAACCGGCCGGGTGAGCACTTCGCGGCGGCCGAGCGCGGCCTGATTACGCAGGTTGCCCACGAAGTGGGCGCCGCCCTGTTTGCACTGCACACCCAAGCTGCAGAGGCGCGCGCGCAAGCCAGCGAAGCGCAGTTGAACGAGGTTCGTCAGGCCAGTGAAGAACGAGCTCGGGCCAGTGAGGTGCTGCTCAACGAGGCGCGTGCCCGTGAAGCGACGCTGTTGGAAACCTTGCGTGCCTTTGGCGCAACCGCAAGGTCATAGCATGGACTGCGCACGTTTTTAGAGAATTCGGATGCAGGTTGAATGTACCCACATGGCCGCAGGCAAATTTCGGCCAACTGCGGACCTTCACCTCTCGAAACCGGATGCCCGAAACCAGTCATTCGAACGGTGTGAAGGATTCTATACTGGGACTGTGACGGGAATGGAGATCCTTGTAATAATACGTCCCGACGGCTGTACCGCAATTGCCTGGCAGAAATCCATCGTGGAAGTTCGATTGCGACGCCGCCCCGTACGGATCAGAGCACCGACAATTTTGGTTGTAATTCAAATTCTCTTTACCGGGTGCGCCTTTTTCAGAAAGCCAATCGGATTTTCCAACAACCTGTTAATAACTGCGTTACTAGCCGGGCATGCTCTGTACAGACATTAGCGCACACCAGCCAAATTCAATCGTTGCCGAGTTTGCGTTGCAGGAAGTTCACCGTCGCTGCGTAGGCTCTCAACCACGACGCATAGCGCCGAAAATCGTGGACCTCGTTGGGGAGCACCATCTCCTCGAAGGGCACATGGTGTTTCCGCAGGCGGTGTACGACATCCTCCATCTGGGCAAAATGTACGTTGTGGTCGTCGTCACCCTGAATCAGCAATACCGGTGATTTCCAAGTGGCGATCGATGCGTCGGGTGAAGACTCCCACGCCACTTTCAGCGCCTGTTTGAAGCTGCCTTGTTCGTGACCCGAACTGGGTAGCGGGCCAAGAGACAGAGTGAAGTCGTGCACGCCAAGCATATCCACACCGGCTTTGAAGATATCGGAATTGCGCGCCAGCGCCAGCGCGGTGAGGTAGCCGCCATACGAAGCGCCCCAGATGCCGATGCGCGTAGCGTCGACGCCCGGTAGGTGTTGCAGGAATCTTGCGCCGGCGAGCACATCCTGATATTCGGATGCACCGGTCGGCCCGGCATGCGGTGGATTCTGGAAGGCGTGCCCATAACCGATGCTGAGCCGGTAATTCACCGATAGCACGGTGAATCCGTGTGTGGCGAGGTACTGGTTTACGGCGTACATGCTGCTGTAGGCACCCATAAGATGCCAGCCGAGCAACATCTGCCGTGGCGGACCACCGTGCACGAAGATCACGCCGGGCTGGTTGGGCGCGGCGTCGGCGCTGCGAAACAGTTGCCCGTGAATCAACGTGCCATCGGCGGCCTTGAATGTCACCGCCTTCGGGGTTACCAGTTGCGCGGATGGGAAATCCTTGGGAAGCAGATCCGACTGCAGCGTGCGCCTGTCGCTGCCCTGATCATTCATGACGGCGACCTGGGGAGGCTGTTGCGTGCCGGCCTCGATGTAGGCGATGGCATTCTGGGTCACAGTCGGCGACCACTGCAGACCCGTACCCGCAGTCAGTGCGACGGGATGCGCGCGATCGACCGACACGCTGAATAAGTGCCGACGGCCCTGATCGTTCTTCGTCGTGCCGGTGTTGGCGCTGTAGATAATCGAGCGACTGTCACGCGTCAGGGCCACGTCCTGGACCATGAACTTGCCGGGCGTCAGCAGCAACGGTTTGCCGCCGTTCGCATCCATCGAGTACAGGTGCGGCCAGCCATCCAGATAGGTGACGAACACCAGCCGCTTGCCGTGATCAGCCCAGTGCAGGTTGGCCTCACCGTAGGTCAGCAGGAGCGTGCCGGTCGCAGTGTCGGGGCTCTTCCACACCACATGACCTTGGCCGGTAGTCGCATCGGCGACCATGATCGACCATGGTTCTGGTGCTTGTTCAAAATATGAGAAAAGTCGTTGTGGACCACCGTGGCCCGGTTGCCGTATGAATGCGATGTGGGATCCGTCCGGGGACCAGCGCGGCATGCCGTCGATATGGGTCGATGGTGCGAGGTATAACAGTGGTGTGGCGTCATTGATGAATACACCAATAAACGCGTGATTTCCGCGATCGGACACAAATGCCAGCACCTTGCCGTCCGGTGACCAGTTCAAGTCACCGTCCTGACCGTGATCGAAGAACAACGGATGCGGCTGCGTTTTTGCGTGCGGGTCGAGCGAGGCGGTCCAGACTTGATCCTGCTTGATGTAAGCCAGGCGATCGTCAGCCGAGATTGTCGGCGCGTCTCCATCCGTGAGAACACTCGCCGTGCCGGTGTGCAGATTGACCGTCCACAACATCACCTTCGGCTCGATTGGGCTGGACGTGGGATCGGCCGGCACTCTTTCCGGCCAGTTGGCATCGTGGTCGCCGCCGCGGACGAACACCAGTTCGTCGCCGCTCGGCGAGAAGGTGAGCTGGGTGATTTCCTGACCGTCGTCCTGCGTGAAGTGGGTGACTTGTCGCGGCGTGAACTCGGGTGCTTCGGCAGCCCATACATTGCGTACGCCTTTGAGATTGATCAACCAGGCGATCTGGTTGCCACTGCGCGATGCCGTAAGGTCGCTTGGAAACGGGTAACTGAGCACTTTCTCCAGGGTGAACCCCTGACCAAGCGCCGGCGGCATCGGCATCAGCACCAGAAATAGCGCCGCAACCAGTCCTGCGGTGCGTCCGTACTCGAAAAATCTGCTTGTCCGCTGCATCGATGTTCCTCCGCGGTTGATCGCACTCACGTGTAAACGCTACTGAATAATGTCGGCCGGGATCCCATTGCCTCATTCGGAGTGGGTGGCCTTTTAATGGCGTATAGCCGCCAGCTCCCCATATGCCTCGAATGTACAAGGATATCAAAATATCATTGACAACGCGATGGTATGATGATATCAACTAGCGCTGCCATGTCCTAAAAGCCGCGTTATTTGGGAGGCTCGATCATGAATATTCGCACGTTCGGGAAAGCGCACGATCTGTTGATGGTTATCGTCCTGTCTATGGCATACTCTTTTAACGCCGAAGCACTAACTCCAGCTTCATCCGCTTCCACCACCATACCCGCGCCAGCCGCAAGCACAAAGTCGGCCCCCGCGGCCGCCCCACAGGCAGCACAGCTGGGAACCGTCAACGTGACGGCGACCAGGCGCAGCGAGCCATTGCAGACAGTGCCCATGCCGATATCGGTGGTGACTAACCAAGAGATCCAGCGGCTGCAACTGCAGGACTTCGCGGACTACGTCGGCATGATCCCAGGTCTCAACTATGTCTCTAGCCAGCCGGGACTCACTTCGCTGAGCCTTCGCGGTATCTCTTCAGGCTCACAGCAGCCCACCGCATCCGTTGGTATCTATATCAACAACACCCCATACGGCTCGAGCAGCGTGTTTGCCGGAGGCTCCGCAGTTACGCCTGATCTGGATCCCAGCGGTCTGGAACGCATCGAAGTGTTACGCGGCCCGCAGGGGACGCTGTATGGTGCTGGTGCGCTGAGCGGCGTGATCCGGTTCATCACCCTGCCGCCTGACAGTGAAAACTATGGCGGACACGTTGAACTCGATGGCACCAGCGTCCATGGTGGCGGCGACGGCTTTGGACTGCACGTCATGGCCAATGTACCGCTGGTCACTGACAAACTGGCGGTGCGCGTCACCGGCTACGATCGCACCGATCCCGGCTTCATCAGTGATGCCGGCCTGAACCAGACCAATGTAAACAAGGACGAGGTCAAGGGTGGCCGTGCGGAGATGCTGTGGACACCGACGGACAAGACCTCGCTGAATGTCTCCGCGCTGGCGCAAAACCTCAATAGCGATGGCAGTCCGACCGTGGCCCTGGATCCGAATACGTTGCAGCCGCTTTATGGCGACCTGCAGCAGCGCGTTGCCGCGAATACCGGCATTCTCAATGGACAGTATCGACTTTACAACGCGACCTTCAAAACCGATTTCGATTGGGCGAAACTGATGGCGTCGAGCAGCTACAGCACCCTCGACGATTTTACCAGTACTGACGTCACCCCACTTTTGTACCTTGGCCCCCAAGCCAATGGCCGGCCCTACGGCACGCTCGAGTCGGCCACGATACCCCAGACCAAGTCCACCCAGGAAATTCGTCTGACTTCTCCGGAGAAAGAATTCGTGTCATGGCTGTTTGGTGTGTTTACCACCCACGAGACTGGCAACAACGCGCAGCATATCTATGCAAGCGATTACTACACCGGAACACCGCTACCCTCGCCGTTCGGCGTACCCATCGGCGATGACAATCAGCCGAGCACCTATGACGAGTATGCCGGCTATGGCAGCCTCACCTGGCACTTCACCGATCGCTTCAGCGTGGAGACCGGCGGGCGCTGGAGCCACGATCGGCAGCATTACACCGAAATCGGAAACGGGCTGTTGTTCGGCCTGCCGACCGCGCCGCCAACCGTGCTTCTCGACAATCATTCTTCGGACAGCACCACTACCTATTCGCTGACGCCGAAGTTCCAGATCAACGCCACGAACATGGTGTACGCACGGGTGGCCTCTGGCTTCATACCCGGCGGCCCCAATATCGTCACGCCCGGCCTCGCCGGCGTGCCGGCGACCTTCAGTCCGACCAAACTGGTCGATTACGAGGTGGGGTACAAGTCCACCTTTTTGGATGACCGGCTCTTGTTTGACGTTGCCGCGTACTACATTGACTGGACCAGTATCCCGTTGACCACCTTTGTCAGCCCCTACTCCTTTTTGAGTAGCGGCGGCCAAGCCAAGAGCAAGGGGTTGGAGGCCACCATCGGATACATTCCGGTGCAAGGGCTGAAATTCTCCCTAAACACGTCCTATATTGATCCCACGCTGACCACGGTTCCGCCGGGGACAAACGCCGCGGTGGGTGAGCGCTGTTAGGAACACATATTCTGTCCGCAGTTGTAACACGTGATCTGTCCGGTTTTCATACGCACCTGAAGGAGGTGCGCGATGAGACGGACAGCATGGCTACAGGAGACGCGGCAGATGCGATTTGAAG
>JBOIAY010000074.1:0-3640 GCA_050739255.1 Gammaproteobacteria bacterium | reverse complement strand
CTTTCACCGTGTCGTACATGTGCCAGCGCCAGTCGTCTTCACCCATGTTGCCGAGGCTCGCGGCAATGCCACCCTGAGCCGCGACAGTGTGACTGCGTGTCGGGAACACCTTGGTAACACAAGCGGTAGACAGCCCTGCTTCCGCGAGACCCAGCGTGGCGCGCAATCCGGCGCCGCCCGCGCCCACCACCAGTGCGTCGTACACATGATCAATGAACTTGTAGGCTTCCGCCATGAGATTCAGCCTCCAAAGGCGACGCGCAGCACCACGAAGATGCCGGCGACCGCGAGAATGACGCTTGCGAAACGGATCAACACGATGACGCTGATCTTGAGCCATTCATCGTGCACGTAATCCTCGATCACGACCTGCAAGCCGAGACAGGCGTGCCAGTACACCGTGGCAACCAGCAAGACCAGCAACACCGCTACCACCGGCGAGTGCATCCAGTTCGCTACCGTGACGTAATCCGCGTGCATCAGGCTCAGCACGGACACCGCGAACCACAGCGTCAGCGGAACCAGCGCCACGGCGGTGATACGCTGCGCCAGCCAATGGCCAGTGCCTTCTTTCGCGGAGCCGAGGCCGCGAGCACGCGCGAGCGGCGTACGGAGGTTCACGGATGCGCTCCACGCACATAGGCGAGGATGATGGCAAGCGCCGTCAACACGCAGGCGATCACCCACACGCTGTAGCCGGTGATATAAAACGTGCGAATCTTGAACCCCTGTCCAGCGTCCCAGAACAGGTGGCGGATGCCGTTGCATAAGTGATAGAAGAGACAAAAAATCCAGGTCCACATGAGTATCTGGCCGATCCAGCTTCCGAACAGCACTTGTGCCGTGGCGTAGGCATCGGGTCCGGCGGCGGCGGCGATGAGCCAGTAAATCAGGGCCAGCGTCCCCAGAGACAACCAGATACCCGTCGCGCGGTGCACGATGGACATGGTCATGGTGATCTGCCACCGGTAGATACCCAGATGCGGTGACAGGGGCCGGTTATCTGTATCCATGGTGTTACCTCAGAATCATTCGATGCCAACACACATCGCGGAGGCCAGAACCTATCTCAAAACTACTGCGCTTGGCATAACTTTGTTGCGCGTCGGCTCAAAATGGCCGCTCCCGGCATCCTGCCTCCCGCGGCACTTGTACATCCCTGTACGTCGCTCACATACTGGCGTGTACACTCCGGTTTTTCGCCGCCGCGCGCCGTGTTCTGCCCGCGCTCGCGACGTTTTGAGATAGGTTCTAGAAATCAATGCAATGGCCGCCTTTTTCCCAATCGCCGTAGCGGGTAGGGTCGGGGCCCTTGGGGCCACCGATTTCCTCGGGTTTGGCCGGCTGTTTCGATCCCGACTCGCTGTTCTTGTCTGGCGGTATCGGGACGGAAGGTTCTGTGCGTATTGGCTCAGGCATGTGCTTGTTATGGAGGTGTGCCGTGTGCCACACATTTTACACCCAAAGCCTGCGATGTAGCAGCGGCCCTGGGTAACAACCCGTATCATAGACAGACCATGTCTATAGCACACACTCAATGAATCCGGTCTGGCGGACATTTCTTGACCAGCACACGTTGCGCGATGCGCAGCCTGGGCCGGCTGCGTTGGCAAGACGCGCGATCATGGCCGCTTTGTCCCATGAAGGACTCATCAAGGTCGAGGGTGCAGATGCACGCACGTTTTTGCAGGGGCAATTGAGCAGCGACATTGAAGCGCTGACGCCGGAGCAAGGTCAATTCAGTATCTGGAACAGTCCCAAGGGCCGTGTTCTCACGCTGCTGCGATTATTCCTGCACAACGATGCAATCTACATGGCATTACCGGCAGCGCTCACCACATCCATCCTGAAGCGCCTGGCCCTGTACGTGCTGCGCTCCAAAGTTACGCTCAATGACGCCAGCGATGAGCTCGCCAACCTCGGCCTTGCCGGCAATTCCGCACCGAGTATGCTGCAGAAGGCCGGACTGCCGGTGCCTACCGCAGTTTATCAGACGATCTCCAAGGATCAGATTACGCTCATGCGGCTGCACGGAGAAACGCCGCGTTACGCCTGCTATGGCTCTGCACACCCGATCATTGGATTGGCAAAACAACTGCATCTGGATGCACGCTGGGTTGGCAATGAAACCTGGTCATTGCTCCGGATTCTGGCGGGCGAGCCGGTGATTTACCCGCAAACCTCGGATAAATTCGTGGCACAGATGCTGAACCTGCAGAATCTCAACGCCATCAGCTTCAAAAAAGGCTGCTATACGGGTCAGGAAATCATTGCCCGTGCGCAGTACCGTGGTGCCGTGAAACGCCATCTGCACCGCGCGCAGTGCGTAACAGAAACCGCGATTTCGCCCGGAATACTTGTTCATGCCAAAGAAACTGGACAGATGGTTGGTGAAGTGGCGGATGCCTGCCGCGATGCGGACGGCATCTGGCAAATGCTGATCGTGCTGCAGGACGAAATTACTGGTGTGCCGCTGAACATCGGTGAATACCCTATCACTTTAATCGGATAGGTTCCGCCTCATCACCAGCGTATAGAATCCATCCGTGACATGCCGGTTCGACAACAGGCGCATTGCGCCATCATCAGTACATCCGTCTTTCAGCTCAATCCCCTGCCGAGCCAGGATTCCCGGAGCCGGAAGAACTTGAAAACCCCGGTGGCTGTCGAGAAACGTGGCAATCACTTCATTATTCTCTTCATCCAGCAGACTGCACGTGGCATAGACGAGTCGTCCACCAGGTTTTACCAGCCGTGATGCGGCAGCAAGAATACGGCTCTGAAGCGCGGCCAATTCCTCGAGATTGATATGCTTCCATTTGATATCCGGGTTGCGTCGCAAGGTGCCGGTGCCGGAACAGGGTGCATCCACCAGCACCGCGTCCATCTTGCCGTGCAAGGATGCCAGTTTCCGATCTTGCTCGTCACGGATCAGAAGGCGCTGAATGATATCGGTGCCTGCGCGTTTAAGGCGCGGCTTGATCCGATCGAGGCGGCGCGCGGATACGTCACAGGCATACACCACGCCGTTATTACCCATGACAGAGGCGAGTTGCAAGGTTTTGCCGCCGGCGCCGGCGCAGAAGTCCATGATCTTCTGCTTGGGCTGCGCTTCCACCAGCAGCCCGACTAATTGACTGCCTTCATCTTGCAGTTCGAACCAGCCGTTGCGGAAAGCCTCCGTGGTGAACAGCGGACCGCGCTTGTCACAGCGCAGGCCCAGCGGTGAATACGGTGTCAGCGCGAGATCGTAACCTGCTTCGGCGAGCGTCTGTTGGAGTGCCGCGCGCGTCGCCTTTGAAGTGTTGACGCGGATGTCCACGCTTGCCGGTTGGTTCAGCGCCGCGGCCAGCGCCAGCGTTTCCACTTCGCCGAACTGCGTCACCAGACGATTACAAAGCCAGTCCGGCAGATTCGTGCGCACTGCCAGCGGGAACTCAAACAGATCCAGCGCGCGTACACGTTCCACCAGCGCCACCGCGCCGCCATCGAAGCCCGCGTCCGCCAACGCTCGCGCACTCCAGCCGCCGTATTTCAGCAGCCAGGTGGCCGTCAGCCACGCAGCGGTATCGGATTCTTCACCTGCCACCGGCGCATGCAACGCCGTCAATTCCCGCTTGCGCCGCAGACAGCCGTATAC
>JBOIAY010000073.1:0-6379 GCA_050739255.1 Gammaproteobacteria bacterium | reverse complement strand
TCGCGAGTTACCAGGACATGCGCCAGAGCGGGACGCTGCCCATATTGGTTGCGCCGGATCGCAGCAAACAAACCATTGTCGGCGTGCAGCTCTCGGTACCCTTGTTCGCGGGTGGCGCTTATCAGTCCAAGCTGCGGCAGGCGGAGGCTGAAAGTCAGCAGGCCCAGTATCAGTTGCAGGCAGCCCTCTTGAACACTAGCGTGCAGATCAAGCAGCAGTTTCTGAACGTGGAAGTCGGCGTGCAGCAGATCGCGGCACTGCAGCAGGCCGCGGTCGCGGCCAAGAGCTCTCTCGACGCCACCATTCTCGGGCAGAAAGTCGGTGTGCGCACCACGCTCGATGTACTCAACGCCCAGCAGCAGTATTATTCGGCCTTGCAGAACCTGGATGCGGCGCGTTACCAGTATCTGCTGTCAACGCTCAATCTCGCCTCGCTCGTCGGCACACTGGGTGATGATGATGTACAAAGAGTCAATCGTTATCTGGTAGGTTCTGCGAATTGATACGTATGAGCATTCAATAACGTTCAGGCTACATTCCGGTAGCTGAGCGATCCCATAGTCCGGAGACAAGCATGTGGCAACTGATTGCCGGCGCGGTGATGATCAGTTTCTCGGCGGTGTTCGTGAAACTGGTGTCGGTGCCGCCGGACACCAGCGCGTTTTACCGCATGCTGTTCGGCGGCCTCATCCTGCTCGGCATCGTGTTGTGGCGGCGCGAGCGGGTGCGCCTGACACCCGCGGCGATGGCAGTGCTGGGTCTCGCGGCCGTGTTCTTTGCCCTGGATCTGAGCGCCTGGCACCGCAGCATCCTGTTTGTAGGTCCGGGCGTTGCCACGCTGCTGGGCAATTTCCAGGTATTCGTGCTCGCGGCAGCGGGCGTACTGGCTTTCCGGGAACGGCTTACGTGGTTCCAGATGGCTTCCATTCCGCTCGCCATCCTTGGCTTGGTGTTGCTGGTCGGAACCGATTGGTCATCTTTTTCAGCCAGCTATCAACTGGGCGTCATCTTGGGGCTGGTCACGGCGCTCTGCTACGGCGGTTATCTGCTGACGCTGCGGCGTGCACGGGTCGCAGAAACCGTTGGCTCGCCGTTTGTCACAATCACGGTGATCTCACTCGTGACCGCCGTATTACTGGCATTCGCCATGTGGCCGGAACATGCTTCGTTCGTGATCCCAACCTGGAAAGATGCCGGCTGGCTCATCGCCTATGGCGTGTTCGGTCAGGTGCTCGGCTGGGTGCTGATTTCCAGCAGTATTTCCCGGGTGCGCGCATCACAGGTCGGGCTCATTCTTTTGTTGCAGCCGGTGTGCACATTTGTGTGGGATGTGCTGTTTTTCGACCGGCGTTTCACCAAGGTGGAAATCGCCGGCGCGGTGCTGGCTCTGGCGGCGATTTATCTTGGCTCAGTGAGACGCGCTGCGGTTTCAGTCAAGCAACAATCTTAAGCCGTCGCGGCAGAATCTCGATGTCTAGTTGTTTAACATCCGTGTAACGGATTTCACCGTCCGCATGTACTGGCAGGCCGGATTCGGATTCGATTTGCAGTTTGTCGGTCTGGAATTTCGTTACGGCCCGATGTTGGATGTGGGTGCCGCGCAGCACTTTTGGCACCAGCATCAGAATTCCGAGCCGGCTCAGTCCGCCGGCCACCACGACATCCAGCAAGCCATCGTCAATCTGCGCGTCGGGCGCCACCACGAACGCGCCGCCTTCGACGCGGCCGTTGTTCACCGCGACGAGCGTGATCGGCGTTGCCAGCGTCACCCCGGCGTGACTCACACGTACCACCGGTGTCTGATGCGCGAACAGCAGTGTCTGTAGCAGTGCCACCGCATAAACAAGATTGCCGCGCAAGTATTGCACTCGGCCTGCAGCCATGGCGACCTGTGCGTCAAACCCGATCCCCAGAGTGTTGGCGAAATAGAAATCATTACAGCGGCCAATATCAATACTACGCGTCTGGCCGTGCGCGATGCGCCGGCAGGCTTCGCGCCAGTCCGGGTCGCTGGAGAGCATCTTGGTAAAATCGTTGCCGGTCCCCACCGGCACGATGGCCAGCGGCGCGCCGCCGCCCGCCTGCATCCAGCCGTTCACCGCTTCATGCACGCTGCCGTCACCGCCGGCGACGATGACGACGTCCGGATGCGTTGCCAGTTGCTGTTTCACTTGCAAACCGACATCGCCGACCGCCTGGCTGTAGAGAACCCGTGTGGCGACACCGAGTTCAGCAAGATACGCGGCGATGGCCGGACCGCGTGCGCGGCCCGTACCGCGGCCGGCGGCGGGATTGATGATCAGGCAGGCACGCATCGGTGGGTGGCTGGAAGTGTTTCTATTTCACGTCAGTATGCACATCAGCCAAGTCCGCCAGATACTGGATCACGCGCAGGATTTCGCCGCGATCGTCTTCCGGCAGCCGCGCGAGGGCAGTAGTGAAACGCTTCGCCAGATGCGAAGGCGCCGTTTCCGCGGCCGCCACGCCCATCGCGGTCACCGCCACCACCACCCGGCGTTTGTCCTCGGGCCGGCGCTCGCGCGTCACCAAGCCGCGCCGTTCCAGCCGGTCGAGGATGCCGGTCACGGTGGCCGAGCTCAAGCTGATCGCCCGTGCCAACTTGCCCGTGGTCATGGGTCCCTGTTCCTGCAAACTCTGCAGGCAGATGAGTTGCGGCGTGGTGATGCCGCGCTCGCTGATGAGTTGGCGGCTGGAGATATCCATGCTGCGCATGATGCGGCGCAGGGCCAGCAGGATATCTTCCGCAAGGCGATCCAGATTCGAGGTCATGAGACTTGCCGCTTCCTTTGGATGCCCGATTGTTGAACACTCACCGCCCGCCTGCAAGCCGCGGGAAGCATCCGCCCTGCTAAAATGAGCGCCTTGCATACAAGGAATCGCAAGAAGCCATGCCGGCGCTGATCATCAGAATCATCGTGTCCTACCTGCTGGGCTCGCTCATCGGCAGCCTGATCGTGGGCAAGCTGGTTGGCGGCGTGGATATCCGCACGCAGGGCAGCGGCAACGCGGGCAGCACCAATGCACTGCGTACCCAGGGCAAGCGCTTTGCGCTGTGGGTGATGCTCATAGACACGGGCAAGGGCGTGCTGGCTGCCGGCGTGGTGCCGCATCTGTTCGCAGCCAATCACCTGCTCGGCATCGGCTGGAGTGCCGCAGTCTGCGGTGCCGCCGCCATGCTGGGGCATGTGTTCCCGGTATTTTTCCGCTTTCACGGCGGCAAGGGCATGGCCACGTTTCTCGGCGTGCTCCTGATGCTGTCCTGGCCGGCGCTGATTGTCGCCCTGATCGTGTGGGGGCTGGTGCTGGTATTGAGCGGCTACGTGGGGCTCGCGACCATTCTGGCCGCCGGCTGCGTGCCGGTCTATGCGGTAATCGTTTTGGGGGATGGCGTACCGCTGTTTTGGTTCGGACTTACTATGGCGCTGTTTATACTTTATACCCATCGCAGCAACATCCGGCGTCTGCTGTCGGGCACGGAGCACCGTTTCGAACGCGCCATGTTGCTGCGCCGGCTGCTCTGACACTTCGGCTATGTTTTAGTACGCCGTGCCGCAAACCGCCCACGCAATCCTCCAGGTACTGGCCGACGGCGAGTTGCATTCCGGCGAGCAGCTCGCGCGGGCATTGAACATCAGCCGCAGTGCCGTCTGGAAACATGTGCGCCAGCTCAAATCCCGTGAGCTCAAGATATTTTCCATACCTGGACGCGGCTACCGGCTGGCGATGCCCATGCAGTTGCTGGACGAAAAACAAATACACACACGCCTCACGCCTGCCTGCCGCGGGTATCTGCACTCACTCACGGTGCTGGATCAGGCGGATTCGACCAACACCTGGCTCATGACGCAGCCGCGGCAATTTCCCGCAGTGTGCCTTGCCGAGTGGCAGAAAGCCGGGCGCGGCCGGCGCGGGCGTCAATGGGTATCGCCGCTCGCCGCCAACTTATATATGTCCTTGGGCTGGCAGTTCGATGATCTGCCACCCGGGTTCACCGCGCTCGGCATGGTGGCGGCCATCGCCGCGGCGCGTGTGCTGCGCGCACTGAAGATTCCCGGCGTGGCCATCAAATGGCCCAACGATCTGCTGGTTTCCGGGAAAAAGCTCGGCGGGATACTTGTGGACATGCAGGGCGAACCGCCTGGCCGGGTGCGTTCGGTAATCGGCATCGGCATCAACGTACGCATGCCTGAAACCGCGTCAGCAGGCATCGGCCAGCCCTGGACGGATTTGGCCAGGTTGGCGCCCGGTTACACCCCTGATCGCAATCATCTGGCCGCGGCGCTGATCGAAGAACTGATGACCGCGTTGCGGCAATTCGCGGCGCAGGGTTTTAGCGCGTTTGCCGCCGACTGGCGCACGCTGGACCTTGCCGCCGGCCGCTCGGTGCACTTGCACCACCAGCAGCAAACCATCAGGGGTACGGCGCTCGGTGTGGACCAGGATGGCGCACTGCTGTTGCGCACCGACACCGGCACACGCCGATTCGTGTCCGGCGATCTTTCCCTGAGGCTACAGCCGTGATCCTGCTGGTGGACGCCGGCAATACCCGCATCAAGTGGGCACAGCTGCGCGAGGGCGGGATTTCCGGACACGGCGCGGCATTACACGCGGCCAAACCGGTCAATGACGTGCTGATGCAAGCCTGGGCAGTACTGCCGCGGCCCGAACGTATCGTCGTTGCCAATGTGGCCGGTGAGTCCATGGCCGCGAAACTCAGCGCGTATGCCCGGGAGCATTTCAAACTCGCGCCGGAATTCGTGATCCCCACCTCACAGGCTGGCGGCGTCACCAACGGTTATCGCAATCCCGCGCAACTCGGCGCGGACCGCTGGGCAGGGATGCTTGCCGCCCGCCGCCGTGGCCTCGGTCCAGTGTGCGTCATCGGCTGCGGTACCGCGATTACATTGGACACGCTCACCCGTGACGGGCGGCATCTGGGCGGACTCATCGCGCCCGGCATCGGCGTCATGCATCGAGCACTCTCCCAAGCCGCCACGGCGATTGTCTTCGAGCCTGACGCGAGGGTCACGCTCTATGCCAACGATACCGGCAGTGCCACGACCAGCGGCATCGTATATGCCGTGGCCGGTTGCATCGAGCGGGCCGCGGCGCAAATCCGCGCACAACAGGGCGACGAGACCGAATTTCTGCTGACGGGAGGCGATGCCGAAGGCCTGCAGCCGCAACTGCAAGGACGGTTTACACTGGCGCCGCATCTGGTGCTGGAAGGGCTGGCAGTGTTGGCGGAGCGGCAAGCATGATGCGCAGTGTGTTTCTCATCCTGGTCATCGCCAACGTCGTGGCGTTCATCTGGTATGGATGGCTGCGCCCGCCCACGCAGACACCGGTCAGGAGCACGCCCTTGCCACATGTGCAATCGCTCAAACTGATTGCGGAACTGACACCCGGTGAACGGCAGTCACTTGCTGAAGGTGCGGCGCTGGGTGTACCGCCCGCTGGCGTGTCCGAGCGGGCCATGAACCGGACTGGGGGTAAAACCTGCTTGAGCTATGGACCCTTCCCGGGCGTCCAAGCCGCGCAAACCGGCGCCGAGCGTTTGCAAAAAGACGGCGCCAGCGTCACCCAACGCATGGTTCCGGGAAAAGTGCGTTTGGGTTATTGGGTGTATCTGCCGCCCTTCAGTTCCCAGGCCGAGGCGAATGCCGCGGCCAAGCTTTTGAAAGCACGCGGCGTCCAGGATCTGTACGTGGTGACCGAGGCCGCCAACCGCAATGCCATCTCACTTGGGGTGTTCAGCGATGTGTATGGCGCGCGCGCCCACCAGAAGAAAATCCGGAAAATGGGCTACCGGCCACTGCTGACGGAGCGTTTCCGCGACGCCCCTCGCTACTGGCTGGATGCCCGCGGCCCCCAATCCAGTCTGCCGGGGGCAAGCGCCTTTACAGACTTGGCTGAGGGCGACATGACCATCGGTCAGTCCAACTGCGGTATCTCTGCGGCCCATTGACTGGGGACAACCGGTCCTGAAGAACTTCTAACACGTTATGTAAATACCTGCTATATTATGTCAACGCTGGATTGGCGGGGTCAGGTAGGCTCTGATGCGTTGAATGGCTGTAAGCCCAAAGGTGCAGGCAGCGTTGTCATGCGCAACGCTACCGATCTCGCGGGATAGATAGATCGTTTGAGTCAGTCACGATTCGATGAGTGAGACGAGGGTATTCATTCGATGCGCTTGAACCAAGGTGAGGGCGTTAATGAAAAAGCGTGGCTTTTCCCGCCCGAACGCGAAGGGCAGGATGCCCGTAGCTGGACTTGTCATGCGAGGCAGGTAAGCCGGGCTGACAAGTTCAGGCCGGGGATGGGAAACAGGTCAAGATTTCGCCAGGGATGGCAG
>JBOIAY010000072.1:0-3655 GCA_050739255.1 Gammaproteobacteria bacterium | reverse complement strand
GTGAGAAACACCATCTCGCCGCGTTCAACAGTAAAGCTCACACCGGCCAGAGCTTCGTTGCCGCCGTCGTAGCGCTTGCTTACTTCGGTAAATTGAATCAAGCCGGCGTTTCTCCAACCAAAGCATTCGCAAAAGTACGCGCATCGAATTCTTCCAGATCGTCTGCCTGTTCGCCAATGCCAATGAAACGAATCGGAATGCCGAAGCGCTGCGCCGCGGCGATGAGGATGCCGCCCTTGGCGGTGCCGTCCAGCTTGGTGATGACCAATCCGGTCACATTCACGGCTGCGTGGAATTGTTCGATCTGGCGCAGTGCATTCTGGCCGGTGCCGGCGTCCAGCACCAGCAGGCATTCATGCGGCGCGGCCGGATCGTGTTTGGCCAGCACGCGGCGGATTTTCTTGAGCTCTTCCATGAGGTTGCCCTGTGTGTGCAGCCGCCCGGCGGTATCCACGATCAGCACATCGCTGCCGCGGGCTTTCGCGGCCAGCCAGGCGTCGTGGGCCACGGCGGCTGGCTCGGCGCCGCCAGCCTGCGCGATCACCGGTACGTCCTGACGCGTACCCCAGGCTTGCAATTGTTCCACCGCGGCCGCGCGGAAGGTATCGCCGGCCGCCAGCATGAGTTTGAGTCCCTGGGATTTGTAGCGTTGCGCCAGTTTTCCGAGTGTGGTGGTCTTGCCCACGCCGTTCACACCCACCGCCAGGATGACGAACGGCTTATTGGTAATTTCGATGTTGAGTGGATGGGCAACCGGCGTCAGCAGCCCCGTAATGATTTCCACCAGTGCGGCTCGCAGCGCATCGGCATCCTTTAGCCGGTTTTCACGTGCATGGGTTCGCAGTTGTTCGAGAATTATGTGCGTCGCGTCCACGCCCACATCCGCCTGTAGCAACTGGGTTTCCAGTTCTTCCAGCAGCGCGTCGTCAATTGCCCGGCCCGGTGCGATACGCAATGCCGCGCGCCGCAAGCTCTGGCGCAGTTTGTTGACGAGAGTGATTTTAGCGGCGGTCTGGTTCATTGAATGAATAATCCGGATGCGCCCGCTATCCTAGCATTGACACACAGTGTGCAAAAAAACGGGGCAGCCAACGCTGCCCCGTGGTTCAGATGTCACGCTCCCGCGTTACATCACTGTTTGATGTAAGTGGTGTCGCTGATGACCACCGCTGTGCCATTGGTGGCGGGGAGACTTACCATTTCACTCTGCATTTCCTGGGTCACGGCGCCATAAATTGGTACTTCAGATCCCGGTAAACCGTCTGGCGGTGCCGGATTGAGCAGCGAGCCGTGATCGCCGGCGGTGAATTGCACTAACACACCCGCGCCGGCAGCGACCGGGTGCGGTCCGGCGGTGCTGATGCTGGTCAGCCCCATAAGGCTGGCAAGCAAGTCGGTGCTGCTGTTTGGCACCACGGTGTCCGGCACGTTGTAGGGGTCAAAACCACCCACCACTTCGATCATGTGGATAGGGTCGTTGGCGGTGGCGGCCACAGCATAATTGGCCGGATCGCCGTCCTCGATCACTGCTTGTGCATTACGGAAGAAGTCATCATAGAACTGGGTGCCCGGAATCACGCCTTGCGCTTCCAGTCCGGCATTGATCTGCGGCAGGAAACTCGGCGAATTGAGCAGCAGTTGCGTGATATTTCCGCCAGGGTTGGCGAGTGTGGCGGACACGAACTTTTTGCCGTCCACGCCCAGGAAAGTGGTGCCGACGATGGCACCCAGGGAGTGACCTACGAAGAACAATTCCGAGCCGTCGAATTTGTTGAAAACAGTGGGATTCGTTGGGGAATTCACCGCTACCAGCGTCGGCACGGTGGCGGTGAGGTTGATCAAATCCGCCACACCTTCACGCAGGTTGTCACGCGAGGTGAGCAGGCTGCCCAGATTGATGAAGTAACTGCCGGAAGGTGCGATGGTGCTACTGGGTGTGCTGAAGAAGGGCGCGAATTCCGGCAAATCAAATGTGCGTTCATGACCGGGCACATACAGCGGGTCTTTGGTGTTGGTCACACCGTGCAGCGGCAGATCAATCGCCACCACGGCGAAACACGCTCCATACGCGGGGCCGGCGGCGAAGGAACCCGCCACAGCCAGCAGGTTTTCACGGTTTTGGGTGATGCCGTGCTGGAAGATAACAGTCTTCCAGCCGCTGGCCGGCATGGTGCAGCCGCTGTTTGCATTCGGAATGCTGACCAGGATGGGGATCACGTTCTGCGCCACTGTGGCCGCTGGCATCGGATCAAGTGCCGTGGTGTCGCCGCCAGAGGCGGTGTGCCACCAGCCTGTCAAGGGAGCCGTGGGATCGGCCGTGGTCGGGACCGGCGAGTAATACGGCAAAGCGACGGTGCCCGCATACAACTCTGCATTCGCGGCTACCGGAGGCGGTGTTTGTCCGCCAGCTTGCAGGGCCTGTGCAACCGTCCGGCCGGTATCTATGATGCCCACACCTTGCGGTTGTGCGGTCGGCTGGGCAGTCGCGGCCATGGTCTCGAGTGTTGCGCCAATGTACTGGGTGCTGAAACTAAAAGTCAGCACGATGTCCTGCGGATTGACGCCCGCACCCGCGGCCACGATCAGTTGCGGTAGCGTGAACAACGCCACCTGATCCAGTTGCGCGTTGCCGGTGGTACCCATGCTGCCGCCGGTGAGCACCGGCAGATCGGCCGCCAGAATCAGCGCGTAATCCGCACTCGGAGCAGCGGCATCACCATTAGTGTCTTTGACGCCGTTGGTCAGCACAACCAGATATGTGCTGCCGCCTGCCAGCGGTTTGCAGGGTGTGATGTTCAATACAGTACCGCCGGAATCGCTGGCGGACGACACGCCCACAGTGTAATCAGTCGTTGTGGCGCTGCAATCAGCCCCCGGCACCAGGGGCGTGCCACCCTTGGTGTAGTCAATCGCCTTGGTCTGGGGATTCGACGTGACCTTGAATACAAATACATCGCTTGCATTCAGACTGGTGGCGTCCACCGATTCGGTGAAATACGCATTGATGACTGACTGGGTGCCGAAGCCGTCCAAGTGATTCAAGCTGGCAAGTGCGGCGTTGGCCGGTGCGGCGGCCGCGGTGGTGGAGGCAAACGGAATGTTCAGCGTACCGGTTGTGCTGCCGTTGAAATACAGATCATTGGGGAAGGGACCGATGGCGCTCAGGGGCGCATAGCGCGCCTGGAAAGCAGAAGCTTGCGGGGCAGTGTTGGTGGTGGAATTATTGCCCTTGACGCAGGCAGTCAGAGCCAGAGATACACCCAGGAGCAGGGCGAGCGCGCGCTTGTTCATTGGTTTTCCTCCATTAACGGCAAATTAGGGTACGCTGGTAACGCGCTGTCGCGCAAGCATCCCGGACGGCCGCGCACGATATGCCCAACCCACTGAATCTCGTGGATTTGTGTCATGTTCAATCCCGGCCGCGGTTACCGCAACGAATTTCGCATCATCGCCGGTCGGTGGCGGCGACGGCGGCTCAAGTTTCCGGACCTGCCGGGTCTCCGGCCCTCGCCCGACCGGGTTCGGGAGACGCTGTTCAACTGGTTGCAACAGGGTGTGGGAGGCGCCCGTTGTCTGGACCTGTTTGCCGGTAGCGGTGCTTTGGGTCTGGAGGCGTTATCCCGCGGCGGCGCCAGCGTGCTGTTCGTGGACCGGG
>JBOIAY010000071.1:0-4395 GCA_050739255.1 Gammaproteobacteria bacterium | reverse complement strand
TTCTATTTACTGCGTGACTGGAAAAAAATGATACGTGGGATCGCGGCGGTAGTGCCGCGTTCCGCGGCGCCCACCGTTGCGCGGCTGGCGCGGGAATGTGACAGCGTGCTGGGTGCTTTCCTGCGCGGCCAGTTGTTGGTGATGGCCTGCCTGGCGATTTTCTACAGCGTCATTCTGTATCTGATCGGCCTGGACAATGCCATTGCCATCGGTGTTGTCGCCGGGATTCTGAGCTTTGTGCCGTACCTCGGCATCATCACCGGTATCGCGCTGGCGCTGCTCACGGCCTTGCTGCAGGGTGGAGGCTGGCTGCTGCTGTGGGTGGTGATCGTATTCATCGTCGGCCAGTTGCTGTCGGACCTGGTGCTCACGCCGCGGCTGGTCGGCGAGCGTATCGGCCTGCATCCGGCGCTGGTCATTTTCGCGATTCTCGTGGGTGGCGCGCTGTTCGGCTTCGCGGGCATCCTGCTGGCGCTGCCGGTGGCGGCCGCTTGTACGGTGTTGGTGCGCTATGCCCGTGAGCGCTATGTCGAGAGCCAGCTTTATCAGGGCGGTGGCGACTCACCATGAAGCTTGCCGGCGCGAGCGGTCAATTGCCCTTGCCAATAACATTGGATGAGGGCGCCACGTTCGAGAATTTCCATGCGGCTGAAAAAAATCAGGCGGCGGTGGAAGCCTTGGCGACATTGGCGCGGCAGGGCGGCGAACGTGCGCTGTTCTTGTGGGGAGGGGATGGCCGCGGCAAATCACATCTGCTGCAAGCGGCCTGCCGGCTGGCCATGGTCAACGGCCGTCGCGCCATCTATCTGCCCTTGAGCCAGGCAGTGTTGCTGGACCCGGAAGTCACGGACAATCTGGACAGCTATGCCTTGGTGTGCGTGGACGATATCCAGCGTATCGCCGGTATCGAGCCCTGGCAGCGTGCCCTGTTCGTGCTGTTTGATGCACTGGCTGAAAAGGGTGGCAGTTTCGTGGCGGCGGCGCGCACCGCACCGAATGCCATCAAACGCCTGCTGCCGGATCTGGCGTCACGTCTCGCCTGGGGTCCGGTATTCCAGTTGGAGCCGCTCACGGACGAGGAAAAAATTGCGGCGTTGAAACAGCGCGCCTCCCGGCGCGGCTTTGAATTGCCGGATGAGACAGCTAGATTCCTGCTCAAGCGTCAGCAGCGCGACATGCATACCTTGTGCAGCACACTCGATACCCTGGACACCGCTTCTCTGGTGGCGCAACACCGATTGACGTTGCCGTTTGTAAAACAGTTTCTCGATAAACGCTAGGTGCCCGTTAGCCGGGCTGACGACGCGCCCGCAATGCCGCACTTGCAGCCGTGAACAGCAGCAGACTGAGGAAAACCTCCACAGTGCCAAAGCCGGCGTCGGTTTTGCTGGTGAGCGAAACCGTGATGCCCTGCGCGAAGTAGCCAAGCGAGATAAATCCGCACCATACGAAGCCGCTCTTGAGGTCGCGTACTACAAAATAGCCAACGACCACCAGCGGCGGTAGAGCAAGCGCCAACCAGACAATACGCTCCCGCATGCTCGTGTGCGTGAGGATGCCGAGCCACAGCAGTAGCCAGAGTCCCAGCAAGGTCAGCGCAGCCAGCGCGAGACTGCGGCCGCCGAAACGCAGCTTCATTTTGTGTTCAAGCGACGTGCAACGTCCGCCACGCGCGCACCCAGTGCCTGACAAAGCTTTTTTTCTGTATCAATGAGCGGACGGTCGCTATTGGCGCCGGCGAGATGGCTGGGCCCGTAGGGCGTGCCGCCTGCGGTGGTTTCCATCAATTCGCGCTCGGTGTAAGGCATGCCGACGATCAACATGCCGTGATGCAGCAGCGGCAGCATCATGGACAATAGCGTGGTTTCCTGGCCGCCGTGCTGGCTACTGGTGGAGGTGAATACGCCGGCAGGTTTGCCGGCCAGCACGCCCGACAGCCACAGCGCGCCGGTGCCGTCGAAAAAATATTTGAGCGGCGCGGCCATGTTGCCGAAACGTGTAGGGCTGCCGAGAACCAGTCCCGTGCATTCCCTGAGATCGTCGTGGGTGGCATACGTCGGGCCGGATTCCGGGATGCTGTCTTGCACGGCCTCTGAAACCGCGGACACTGCCGGTACCGTGCGCAAACGCGCACGCACACCGTTCACGCTTTCCACGCCGCGGCACACCTGCCGGGCCATTTCCGCGGTGGCGCCGTAGCGGCTGTAATACAAAACCAGAATATCCATTCAGGACACCTCTAATTGTGATCTTTTGTTTTCTGGCGTTGTTAAAAATGACCTCGACCACTACGCTTCGCCATCCTGCTTCGCTTGTGGTCCAGGGTGGACATCCTGTCCACCCGCTCGCCGTATGCAGCGAGCCCTCATGTATTGGCATATACGCTCCGGTTTCTCGGTCATTTTGTCTAGCCGGAAACCAAAATCTCTGATTTTTAGAGGCACCCTTCAGAGAATTTTCAGCACGGATTCCGGCGGACGGCCGATGCGCGCCCGTCCGTTGGCGAACACCACGGGGCGCTGAATCAGGATTGGATAGGCGTGCATCGCTTCAATAAGTTGCATGCGCGTGAGTTTTGGATTGTCCAGATGATGCTTGCTGTATGCAGCTTCGTTGCTGCGCATGAGTTCGCGAGGCTGCAAGCGCAATAATGCGAGTGCCCGTTCGATTTCCTCTGGATCCGGCGGTGTTTTGAGATATTCGATGATCCGGATATCCTTGTAGCGTGTTTGCAACAGTGCTAGGGTTTCCCGTGATTTCGAGCAGCGCGGGTTATGCCAGATTGTGACTTTTTCCATACGCGTGATCCGGGCAAGGGACAACGGAATTTGCGTCACTATAACCCAGTCGCGAGCGCTTGACGGCTTCGCAGTCCGTTGGTAGCTTGCTGCGAATTTTCTGGCCACGGTCTGCCTATCCCCAAGTGTGTAAAAGCTTATTCATGTTTACGCGGATCGCGGTACTGATTACCGCGCTCGTGCTCGCGGCTTGCGCAAGTGCACCGGTGCAGGAAATCAGCAATGCCCGCCAGGCTGTGGCGGCCGCCCAACAGGCAGGCGCAGACCGGAGCGCACCCAAACAAATGGCCGAGGCCCAGCGGCTCCTGCGGGCCGCCCAGGCAGCCTTGGACGATGGCAACTACAGCGCCTCCCGGCAGGCTGCCCTGCGTGCTCGTGATGAAGCCGTAAAAGCCCTGCAAATCAGCCAGCGGCAGGGTCCCCGGGTTCCTCCCCGCCCTGAATTTCCCGTCTTTTCCTTATGTTAAGGCCGCTAGTTCACTTGACCCGAAGCTGGTGGGGCGCTACCCTTTATTATCCGATTTCAAGGTCCGTCAAACTGGTTCAGGGTTTTTCGCTGTCAAAACAACACAAGGGTTGGAGACCAATACCATGATCAAGAATTACGCCAAACATCTCGCTGTGGTGCTGCTGACCGGCGCCATCGCCGTCGGTTGCGCCACCCACAAGGTAGCTCCCATGCCGCCGCCGCCCACCGGCCCGAATGCGGCAACCACGCAAGCCATCGCTGACGCCCAGGCGGTCATCAACGGTGCGCAGGCGCCGTGCACCGATACGGGCGATGCCTCGGCATTGCTCGCACAGGCAACCGCGGCTGGTCAGGCCGGTGACAACACCAAGGCTCAGCAACTGGCAGCCCAGGCCAAGCAGGACGCGGAAACCGCGCTCAACGACTGCTACATGGGGCATGCCAAAGATCTGCTTACCCAGGCCCAGGGATACACCAACCTGAATGCCGATCAGCAGAATCGCTTGAATGAAGGTCAACAGGACATCAGCAATAATCAGGGTAAACCCGCCTATGATGTGCTGAGCGCCTTGGTGGCTGAATTGCAGGCCGCCAAATCCACTTACACCGTGGTGAAGGGCGACAGCCTGTGGCGCATTTCCGGCAAGTCGGATGTGTACGGCAACTCCATGGAATGGCCGCTGATTTTCAAAGCCAATGCCGATTCCATCAAGCACGCGGATTTGATCCATCCGAATCAGAACCTCAACGTGGTAACTAATCCGCTGAAGACCGACATGGATTCCGCCACGTGGTATGCCCAGCATCGCGGCGCCTGGAAAAATCACAAGGCCGACCATCGCGACCAGCGCTGGTTGAGCGGTGACTTGACCGCGCCGGCTTCGAGCATGGCACCCTCTTCAAGTGGTTCCAGCATGTCCATGCCAGCGGCAAGCGCTGCACCTGCGGCTAGCATGGCTCCGGCGCCAGCGGCTTCTTCGTCCACGCCGGCTCCCGCAGCCGCGACTCACTAATCCGGATACTGCTGGTAAACAGGCAACAATAGTGTTCATTCTTGAGGGCCCTTCGGGGCCCTTTCCTTTGTGTGCCGAGCATGTATGACAGCTTGGGGGTGCAAGTCCCCTACCC
>JBOIAY010000070.1:0-7240 GCA_050739255.1 Gammaproteobacteria bacterium | reverse complement strand
GCGTACCGGAATTTTCGCCAGATACGCATCGGTCAGATCATTTTCCTCCGCGACCCATTTGTGCAGCGCCGGGTTGTCCAGATTCTCCATCCATTGATACGGCGCCGGCACCTTGGTGCCGAAGTAGCTGTCCATTACCTTGTCGCGGGCAGCGGGCGGATATGCCAGCTTTCCGGAGGGCTGCGCTGCTGAGTAGCCAGTCCACAACAGGCTGGCACAAAAAACGGCCAAAACAAGATTCTTCATGGTGTTCCCCTGGATAAACTCTGGAAACGCCCGGTACCTCACGGCGCCGGTGAGGTTGGGACAATAATAACGGGACTTGGTGCGGCCGCGCCGCAAGAATAGCCCCGGCAAGGTATATATTCCCCAGTCTTCTAACAGCTTGTAGAAAAAGGCCTTCCGTGGCCTTTTTAAACGAAAACCGAAAATGTGATTTCCGGTTTTCTCCATTTTTCAATCAGTTAGGCTGATTGAAAAATGCGGGTACCTCTCTGTACCCGTTTAGAAGGTTGTTTTTCAACAACCTGCTAAACCCTTTGGGCAGGCTCTTAATCAAAACGAGTATGGAAGCCGCCATCGTGCCCACAACGCCCCTTGACGCCTATAGCAAGACCCCAGACGAAGTGGCCAACTTGGCCGCTCGCGCCCGGGACGGCGATATGGCCGCCTTTGAACGGCTATACCGCCAGCACGCGGGCCGAGTGTATGCCGTCTGCCTGCGCATTACGGCTGATCTGGGAGCCGCGGAGGAATGTACCCAGGATGCTTTTTTGCGAGCTTGGGATGCCTTGGCCCGGTTCCGAGGTGAAAGCAGTTTTGGTACCTGGCTGACTCGCATCGCCATCAACGTGGCCCTGCAACGGCTGAAACTGGAGCGCCGGCATCTGCGACTGTTGCATCCTGGCGGCGAGGAACGCATGGACAGTCTGCCGGCGCCGGACGAAGCACCGGAAGCCGGCATGGACATGGAAAAGCTCATCGCCACACTGCCGCCGGCGGCACGCGCGGTATTCGTGCTGCACGCCATCGAAGGCTACAGCCACGAGGAAATCGCCGGCATGACCGGCATCGCCACGGGCACTTGCAAGGCGCATGTGCACCGCGCGCGGCAATTGCTGCAAGCGAGGTTACAGACATGAACAACGGATCAGATAACAAGCTGAACGAGGAACTGGCCAAGCTCCCGCGCACCATCGAGCCGGCGCGCGACCTCTGGCCCGGCATCGTCGCGCGCATTGCCCGTCATCGCGTCCTCAACTGGCCGCGCGCTGTCTTGAATGTGGCCGCTGCGGCCGCAGTCGTGGCCGTCGCGGTGGCCGTCACCTGGGTAGTGCTGCCCATGCATGCACCTACACCCGGCAATCAAACGGTGTACACCACCGTTCCCGTGAACCGTGGTATTGCCAACGAGGCCGTTGATTTGCTCGCGCGCTTCACGGCACAGCTTGCCAGCGACACCAACCTGCCACCCAAGGCGCGCGCCGCACTGCTCGACAATCTGCGCATGGTCCAGGCGGACATTCTTCACACCCAGGAGGCGCTCAAAAAATATCCCAACGATATAAACCTGCGGGTGCTACTGTTCAATCTATATCAGCAACAAGCCCAGCTTATGAACGAAGCCCAACAGGCTCAGATTCAAACTACCGCGAGGACTGCCATATGAAACGCATCTTACTTGTCACGACTTATTCGCTACTGATGTTTATTGCATCCATCGCCTTGTTTCTGGCGATGATGTTCACCGCCAATTCCGCCTATGCTTATCCGGCAAGCGGCGACACGCAGATCAACCACACGCTCAATGCCGCGCTCAACGGCACCGTGCGGGTCAACAATGTGGCCGGCTCGGTCAAGGTGCGGGGCTGGGTCAAAAACCAGGTGCAGGTTACCGGCATACTGACGGGCGATGTGACGCTCGACTTCCACGGCTCCGGAAACGGTGTAGAAATCCGCGCGGTGTATCCGGAGAATTCCCATAACAATGCCGAGGCCGATTTGACCATTCAGATTCCGGTTGCCAGCCGCCTGACGGTGAACACCGTGAGCGCGGACATCGGCTCTCACGGCCTCAGCGGCAGCGCACAACTGGAAAGCGTGAGCGGCAACGTGACGCTCGACTCGCATGACAGCGATATCGGCGCCAAATCGGTCAGCGGTGGGGTGACTATTAACGGCTCCACCTCCGGTGCTCACATTTCCGGGCATAGCATCAGCGGCGACGTGAAAATCAGCGGCGTGGACGGCGATGTGCAGGCCGGGAGCATCAGCGGAACGGTTCGGGTATCCCAGAGCCGGCTGGACCGCGCGCGGCTGAATTCCACCTCCGGTAATGTGGATTTCTCCGCCACACTCGCCAAATCCGGCAATTACAGCTTCAACAGCACCAGTGGCAATCTGTCGCTGACTTTCCCCAAGACTCCGGATGCACGCTTCGACATCTCCAGTTTCAGCGGCAGCATTGACAACAATTTCGGACCCAAGCCGCAGCGCACCAGCGAATACGGCCCCGGCGTGGAGCTGCACTTCGTCAGCGGTCATGGCGATGCCCAGGTGAATGCCAAAACACTAAGTGGCAATATCAGCTTGCATGCGCCCTGAGCCGGTTTGCCGATTGTGGGAGATGTAATCTCCGCCGCGATATCCATTGGTCCAAGATCGCGGCGAGTATCACCGCTCCCACGCATGAGTTTTGCGGTGCGCCTGCGCAACTGCATCGCAGCGTCACACCTACAGCATCTTGCGCTGCCAGCCTTGCGCGCCGTACACGACTTCATAAGTTGGCCAGTAACGCAAATCGAGTTTCAGTGTGATCACCTGTGGCATGCCGTCCCAAGTGCGCAGCGTGAGTCGCACCACCTTACCGTCCTTCTCGTTCTTCACCGCATTGATAAAACTGTCCATATCCGGAGTGGGCTGACCGTTGACGGCGGTGATGCGCTGGCCCGGCATGAGTCCGTAGCGGCTTGCCGGTGTACCGTAATTGTAATAATCCACCAGCAGCCCCGTGGACGGAATATCGCGCTGCGCGGACGCGGCGTGCTGCGGCTTCTGCAGAATGGCGCCGGCCCACAGCAGAATCCGCCGGGTGCCCTCGCCGTTCAATGTCACTGTGGGCACATCCAGGTCCATGACTTTGCCATTGCGCAGCAGCGTGAGATGCACTTGTGGCTGCTGGCTCGCCTGTTCCACTACGCGAAAGCCGGTGGCGAGCCGGCCATTGACTGCTAACAACAGATCACCGGGTTGCAGCAAATCTTGTGCCGGCGTACCCGCGGTGAGCCGCGCGACGATCAGTGCCTGACGGCGTCCAGCCTCCGCCGCCGACAGCTTCGCAATCCATTTGTCCGGCAGGCCTACAAGGCGCGCCTGAACCAATGAAACCGGAAACAGTTCCGCATCCAGCGTGTGCAGTTCGCCGCCACGTTCCACCACACGCAGCAGGTCCTCGACGATGGCCGCGGGAATGCCGCGCTGCATCTCGCCCGTTTGTCTGGCGCCATCGTAAGCGAAGCTTGCCCACAACGCGGTCACCCGGCCGGCGGCATCGGTCAGTACGCCGGTCACATTGGTCGGCGCGTTTGCCAGATTGAGCACGTTCAGATTGGTATCGCGGAAGCGGAAGGTGCGCGACAGCGGGAAGTTGACCGGATCAATGGAAGCCACCCGGCTTTCCTGACCGGTAAGCGTGCCATCCGGCTGGTAGCCCACCAGCCACACACGGTCGCCAGCGCGCGAAGGCCGCGCACTGAATGTCACGCTCTTCACCGGCGTCGAGCCGATGAGTTTCGGGTTGTACTGAATCACTGCAAGATCATGCAGCGGATCCACGTACATCACCTTGCCTGGGATCTGCAGGGCACTGGCAAACGTGATCCGCACGTCGCCCATGGCCACAGGCACCGTGTCGCGATCCACCACCACCAGTCCGCGTTCCGCGTCTACGATGAGGCCAGCGCCCACGTAATGGGTCTCGCTCACGCCGTCCATGGGATAGGGCATATCGAAGTTCACGTACACCAGTGATGGCGCGAGTTTGTCCATGCGCGCATCGCCGTAATGCGGGAAGCTCACGCTCGCTGGCACCGGTGGCACAGGTGGCTGCGCGGGCGGTAACGTCTCGCACGGCCAAACGCCAAGCGCATCGTCGCGTGTACAGCGCGCCGCTGGATACCAGCGCCGGTCCACGATGACAAGCCCAAGCGTGATGTGCTGCGAATCCAGCAGACTGAAATAGCGCAGCGGTACATGTGCGCCTTGATGGAGTCCCGTCAGCACGTGCTGGAAAGAATCCAGCGTAGGCGTGGGCACACCGTTCAACTCAGTGATCACATTGCCACGGGCAATGCCGGCGGTGCTGAACACATAACCGGGATTGGCAATATACACGCCACGTACCGGCACGTTGAAACTGTGGGCCTGCTGATAGGAAAGATTGTTGAGCGTCGCGCCGCCAAATTCGAGATAGGAATCCGGCGTGATACTGGCCAGATCCGCAACATGGACCTGCACGGCCAGCGGCACGCCCCCGCGATTGAGCTTGAGCGTGAGTATTTTCCCGATGGAGTCGTCGAAAATCGCTTCCAGGGTTACGAAATCGGAAATGGGCTGCTGATCTACGCTCAGAAGGATGTCACCCGGTTCCAACAAGCCATCAGCCGGACCGCCCGGCAACACCTGATTCGCTACCAGCAAGCCGGTGGCATCCGGATTCGACTTGCGCAGTTGCGCTTCTTTATCCGAAGGCAAGCCTAGACGTTCCAGTTCGTCGTAATACTCGTGCCAGAACACCGTCTCGATAGTGCCGCGTGTCACAGGCTTGCCTGCCTCCACAAGCTTCAGCGCCCGCGCCACCCGATACAAGGGCAGGAAATAACTGGAAGACGCATCGCTGCGCGCACCGGCATTGAGTGCGATCACGTTGCCAGCGATGTTAATCACCGGCGAGCCGGAAGAACCGCCGCTGGTACCCGATACCGCCTGCATGTAAAAAGTGTTGAAGTCGTTGTAGCTGCCGACACCATAATCGGGCGCATCCCGATCCACACGCGCCAAGATGCCGCGCAGAATGGAGAGCTGCTCGCCGGCATCGTTGCCGATGATGCGGATATCCTCGCCTACGTGCGCCTCCTGCGGCGCGAGCGTAAGCGAAACCGGATGGATGTATTTAAGCGCCTTGGGATCGTACTGGTAGAAGCCGAAGTCGTGCACCGGATCACGGTATATCGGTTTGAGCGTGACCACCTCGTGATCCTGGAACACCGCCTCCGCCACCACCGGCCCAGCCGTCACCACATGACGGTTGGTGAGAATGATGCCTCGTGCCGCATCCACCACGAAACCAGTGGCCTGGCCGGTGAGGTTCCAGCCGGTATCAAAGGCACGCGGGACATCCACGCGGATGGAGACGATGGATGGTGAAACCCGCGCGATGGTGTTCGTCCACTGCTGCTCGCTGGTATTGTTGGCGGCAAAAGCGCTGGCGCCGACCAGCAGCAACAGCAGGACTGGAAACAGACGTTGAAGCGACATGGATAAACCTGTAAGTGGGAAGTGAGGTTTAAGACCGTACGGCCGGCATAAAATTACGGTTCAGTGCGAAAAAATTTTGGGAACCCGTTACAGCTTGCGCCCAAAAGTCTGTTCATAGTGCGCACTAAATTCATCACGCGTGAAACTGTGGTTCTGGGTGCCCCGGTGTGCAACCTTGATGGTGCCCATCAGCGAGGCGACATTCCCGGTGGTTTCCCAGTCCAGGTCGTGCATAAGACCGTAGATAAGGCCCGCGCGATAGGCGTCGCCACAGCCGGTGGGGTCGAGTACCTTCGCGGCCTTGGCTGAGGGCACGTCAAGACGGCGCTGCTTGCTGTAGATCACCGAGCCCTTGGCGCCCCAGGTTACGATCAGTGCCGCCACTCTATCGGCGATCTCGTACGCGGTCATACCGATTTTCTTCTCCAGCATCTGGGACTCATAATCATTGACTGCGACCCAGGTGGCCATGTTGATGAATTCCTTGAGTTCCTCGGCGGAGAACAGTGGCATGCCCTGGCCAGGATCGAACAGAAAGGGGATACCGGCGTCGTAGAACTGGCGTGCGTGCTGCAGCATGCCTTCACGTCCGTCCGGCGCCACCACACCAAGCGTGATACCTTTGTCCGCAGGCACCAGCTGCTCATGCGCATGCCGCATGGCGCCCGGATGAAACGCGATGATCTGATTATTATCCGTATCGGTGGTGATGAACGCCTGGGCGGTATATGTATCGGGGATTTCCTTTATATAGTCTCTGCGGATGCCGTGCGTATCCATCCACTCGGCATAGGGTTTGAAATCTGTTCCCACCGTACCCATGGGAAAGCCGTCGCTGCCCAATAGTTTCAGGTTGTAGGCAATGTTGCCGGCGGTGCCCCCGAACTCGCAGCGCATTTCCGGCACCTCGAAGCATACGTTGAGGATGTGAATCTTGTCCGGCAGGATCTGTTCCTTGAACGTCTGCGGATACGCCATGATCGTGTCGTAAGCCAGGGAACCGCAGATGAGTGCTGACATGCTTAAACCTTAGTGCTGCGTACTGTGTTATGTGTGCTGCGTAAAAAGATCCGCGTAATTTCTTACGCAGCA
Organism: Gammaproteobacteria bacterium; assembly: GCA_050739255.1. Classification (GTDB taxonomy): domain Bacteria; phylum Pseudomonadota; class Gammaproteobacteria; order Natronospirales; family REEB76; genus REEB76. Next base: position 613 of record JBOIAY010000070.1, on the reverse strand, counting down.
CTCAGCACGCAGTGCTCTGTTTTATCCCAGCGCTTTGAGCGCCTTCTGATAATCCGGCTCGTTGGCAATTTCAGGAACCATCTCCGTGTAGATGACCTTATTGTTGGCATCCATCACCACCACGGCGCGCGCTGTGATGCCAGCAAGCGGACCATCCTGCATCAGCACGCCGTAATCCTGGGCAAACTTCTTGTCGCGCATCAGCGACACTGGCACTACGTTTTCCAGGTGTTCATTTCCACAGAACCGGCCCATGGCAAACGGCAGATCGGCCGACACGATCAGAATCACCGTATCCTTGTGGGCTTTGGCATGGTCGTTGAATTTCTTGGTGGACAGGGCACACACCGGCGTGTCCAGACTCGGCACGATGTTGAGCAGTTTTTTCTTGCCCGCATAATCTGCGAGCGATACGTCTTTCAGATCCTTTGTTGTGAGCTTGAAATCCGGCGCCTTGGCGCCGGTTTTCGGCAGCTCGCCGTTGGTGTGGATGGGATTGCCACGTAATGTAATCTTGGCCATGGTTTTATCCTCCTGTTAATTGAGAATCGTGGTCGGGACGACCACTCCCACAATTATCTTGAACTGTAGGAGCGACGGTACCCGTCGCGAT
>JBOIAY010000069.1:0-17958 GCA_050739255.1 Gammaproteobacteria bacterium | reverse complement strand
GCACCCGCAGCGACAGCCTGGCGATAGGCGGCCTGCGCGCCGGCAGCAGTGCCACCGGTATCATAAAATGTGATGGCCGGTGCGCTGCCGTTGTTTGATAACTGGAAGTACGCCGTGAGCAAGCCGTCACGCACGGCATCGGCGGCGGATTGATAGGGACCGGACAGCGGCAGCAGGACCCCGACGCGTGTGGGATAGGTTGCGAAGGCTTTTTGCTTTGCAATCAGCTCCGGAACGATGTCCTGATCGGCGGGATGATTGGGAAATTCCGTCTGCCAGGCTTGCAGTTGCTGCAGCAGATTCCTGGGTTGCTGCCAGATATTGCGTGTGATGCTGCCCAATACCAGCCAGCCGCGCGCCGTTGGCGAAATGGTATTTGGCAAGTTCAGGATGTTGAGCGGTGCGTGACTCTGGGTGATGATTTGCCAGATGTGCTGATGGTTGTCCTGTATGGTGGCGCTGTTGTTGCCGAGATAATTTTCCCGTTCGCTCAGGTCTTCGACAGCGGCAACCGTGTCATCAAGCGCCACGTGCACTTCGGCGCGCAGCAGCAGTGTTCTGGCTTTAAGCTCGTCCGGCAGTGGCGCCAGCAAAAAATTCAAATGTTTGAGTGCGGCCTGAGGCTGTTGCGCGGCAAAATCCAGGTTCGCCTTGAGCAGTTCCACCCGCGCGTTCAAGGCCGGATACAACGCTTGTTCCTGAATCTGACCCAGCAGTTTCCAGGCTTGCGCACTTTCGTGAGCTTGCCACCAGGCTTCCGCAGCGCTTACCAGATATTCGTTGCGCGCTTCGCCCTGGGCGGTTGCAGCCAGGTTTGCATAAATCTGTGCCGCCTCGGTAAATTTGCCTTCCTGTTGCAACTGCGCGGCTTGAGCGGCCTTGCCTTGCGGGGCCTGACGCGTGGGCGTGACGGCGCAACCGGCCAGCAGGCCCAGCAGCAGGACGAGCAGGCAGAAACGGCGCATGGAACCCGACAGATTGCCTTGCATGGATTTTGGCTTCCGGTGCAGGATGGGCGATACCGTAATCATACCTTTACGGACAGGCCGCGGAAAATCACGGGGTGATACATGGCGGAACGGAATACGGGCACACTCTATGTGGTGGCCACGCCGATCGGCAATCTGGACGATCTTTCGTCACGGGCGCAGCGCACTCTCGCTGAAGCGGACTTGATAGCCGCCGAGGACACGCGCCACTCGGCAGTACTGCTCAAGCATTTCGGTATCCACACGCCCTTGCTGTCGTTGCACGATCACAATGAGACCCAGCGAACGCCCGGACTGGTCGAAAAACTGCTGACTGGCAAATCGGTGGCCTTGATCTCGGATGCGGGCACGCCGCTCATCAGCGATCCGGGCTTTGGTCTGGTGTGCGCCGCTCGCGTTGCCGGCATTCGCGTGGTTCCCATACCCGGAGCCTGTGCTTTGATTGTGGCGCTGTCCGCAAGCGGCCTGCCCACCGACCGTTTCGTATTCGAGGGATTCCTGCCGCAGAAGACGGCAGCACGGCAGACGCGGCTTGCGACGCTCGCTTCTGAAACACGCACCTTGGTTTTCCATGAATCGGTGCATCGCCTGCAAGAATCCCTAGCCGACATGGCACGGATATTCGGCGCCGAACGGCAAGCCGTGATTGCGCGCGAACTCACCAAGCTGCACGAGTCCATCCGTGATGGAACGCTCGCCGAACTTGTGTCATGGGCAAGCTCTGACAGTCATGCGGCCAAGGGTGAAGTGGTGCTGCTGGTCGCCGGTGCCGTCGCCCAAGACAATGCCATGGACGCGGATGCCGTACTCACCATTCTGCTGAAAGAATTACCCGTCAAACAGGCAGCCGCGTTGACAGCCGAACTCACCGGCCAGAAGCGCAACGCGCTGTACCGGCGCGCTTTGGAAATAAGCACGCAACAGAAATCCTGATTCCGATCACTGTCTTTTTCTTTTATTTGTGTCGCCCACTGCGAAAGCCGATAATTCCAGATGGAGTCGGCCGGACGGCCGCTGCGCGCGAGCGTGGAGGAAAGTCCGGGCTCCACAGGACAGGGTGCCAGGTAACGCCTGGGGGGCGCGAGCCCACGGAAAGTGCCACAGAAAACATACCGCCGATGGCCTTCGGGTTCAGGCAAGGGTGAAATGGTGCGGTAAGAGCGCACCGCGCGGCGGGTAACCGTCCGCGGCACGGAAAACCCCACCCGGAGCAAGACCAAATAGGGGAGCCGCGGGTTCGTCCTGCACGTGTGGTCCGCACGGCTCCCGGGTAGGTCGCTTGAGGTGCGCGGTGACGCGCATCCCAGAGGAATGGCCGTCCCCGACAGAACCCGGCTTACAGGCCGACTCCTTTTTTATTCTGATCACGTTTCTTGCCAATTCGTTTTGAAGCATGTTGTTCTAGTAGCTTGCTGAAAAAGGCCTTCCTTGGCCTTTTTTCAAACGAAAACCGAAAATGTGATTTCCGGTTTTCTCCATTTTTCAATCAGCTAGACTGATTGAATAATGCGGGTACTTGCTGCCTGCGCTTTCCCCGCTGCGTCGGCAAGCCCAGGCGCCACATCCTGTGGCGCCGCACGGAGCTATGCTCCGCGCCCCTATACCCGTCTAGCGGGTTGTTTTTCAACAGCCTGCTGACGCACAAACGGATGATTCCAATCTTTTCCCGATATTCGGGAGGTAAACGAGATGAGCGATACATCTGCACAGAAACTCAAAGCCGAAACTTTGCGGCGCTTGCATCAGGCTCCGCCCATCTTGGTGTTGCCCAATGCCTGGGACGCAGCCAGCGCCGTGCTGTTTGAGCATGCTGGCGCCCGCGCCATCGCCACTACCAGCGCCGGTGTCGCCAACAGCCTCGGCTATGCCGACGGCCAGTACGCTCCGCTGGACGAGGTGTTGAAGGTAACGGCACACATGGCGGCAGTGGTGCACGTGCCGTTGAGCGCGGACCTGGAAGCGGGTTACAGCGACACCCCTGATGAGCTGGCAACGGTTATCCGCCGGCTGATCGAAGCCGGCGCCGTGGGCGTCAATCTGGAAGATGGTTTGCCGGCCGGTTCGAAACAAGTCTTGCGCGACGTGGCGGAACAGCAGGAGCGTTTGCGCGCAGCCCGCCGGGCAGCCGATACCCTGGGTATTCCGCTGGTGATCAATGCCCGCACGGATGTATTCCTGCACCAGCTGGGCGAGCCGGTCACACGCTTGCGCGAAACCTTGCGGCGTCTTGAGGCCTACCGCCAAGCGGGAGCGGATTGCCTGTTCGTGCCCGGCGTGAGCGGCGACGTTGCGACGATCGGTGAACTGGTCCGGCAGCTTCAGGCTCCGCTCAACATCCTGGCGGGACCGGCCACACCTCCGGTTTCAGAGCTGGGAAAACTGGGGGTTGCCAGGCTCAGTGTGGGCTCGGGGCTGCACCGCGCGAGCCTGGCATTTGCAGAGCGGCTTGCCAGAGAAATTCTGGGAGGCGGGGGATTCAAGCCGCTCGCCTGCGACCTGAGCTATGCTCGGCTCAACAGCTTGTTAAACATGCGTTCCTCAGAATAATGATCCTCAGTCAGTCTTGAATCAGCAATGATGAAATTTTAGCCAGTCCGGCGGTTCCGTGTTGAGAAGTGGGAAGTTGCTCGCAAGTTTTTGTGAAAATCCCCGGTTTGCTACTTAAAGTGTCGTCTAAGATACTTTTCCAAGCCACTGATTCCTAGGTCTTTATTTTCCAGAAATTCTGTCAGAATCCACACCTAAGTCTCTGTCCTGCAAGCACTTTTTTTGTAATTTACCCTTGACGAAGGGCAAATCGCTTCTTATAGTGTGACGCGGTGGGAAAAAGTGGAATGAAATGGGACAAAAACCTGACGGGGTGGGCATGTGCTTCGCGGCGTAAACAACTTGACGCTGGATGCCAAGGGCAGGCTTGCGGTTCCGGCGCGCTACCGCGAACGGCTGGTGGACGCCTGCCAGGGCCAACTCGTGGTCACCATTGATCGTGGCTATTACCTCCTGATCTATCCCTTGCCCGTCTGGGAAGAAATTGAAACCAAGCTGGTGCATTTGCCGAGCCTGCATCCGCAGGTGCGCGAATTGCAGCGTCTGCTCGTGGGTCATGCCACTGAAGTCGGCATGGACGGTCATGGCCGGGTGCTGTTGCCGCAGGAATTACGTGAATTCGCCAAGCTCGAGCGTGATGTGGTGTTGCTCGGTCTGATGAACAAATTCGAATTGTGGGACAAGACCACATGGGATACGCGACGCGAAGAAAGTCTTGCACGCGATGACGGCGCCGGTGGTGGACTGCCGGAGGAGCTGGCCCGGCTTTCCTTGTGAGCGTATCGCCGTCGTGAATGGACACCGTCCGGTGTTGCTCAAGCAAGCGGTGGAGCGGCTCGCGATCCGGGCCGACGGAGTGTATGTGGATGGCACGTTTGGCCGCGGCGGACACAGCCACGAAATTCTCGCCAGGCTGGAGCCGGCGGGGCGCTTGATTGCCATTGACCGGGATCCGGAAGCGGTGGCCGCGGCACAGTCGCAGTGGGGTGATGACACACGGTTTGTTTGCTATCGAGGTGAGTTTTCCATGCTCGAGCGGATTGCTCAGCAAGCAGGCGTGACAGGACAGGTGAACGGCGTGCTGCTGGACCTGGGCGTGTCTTCGGCGCAGTTCGACGATCCCCGGCGTGGGTTCAGTTTCCTGCACGACGGACCACTCGACATGCGCATGGACCCGGACACGGGTGAGAGCGTGGCCGGTTGGCTCGCCCGTGTCGAAGAAAAAGAAATCGTGAATGTGATTCATGAATATGGAGAAGAACGGTTTGCAAAACGCATCGCCCGCGCCATCGTCGCGGCGCGTGCCATTGTCCCTATCACCACCACACGGCAGCTTGCCGATATCGTGAGCGGCGCCGTCCCCACGCGCGAGCGCAACAGGCATCCGGCCACGCGCAGCTTCCAGGCTTTGCGCGTTTTCATCAACCGCGAACTGGACGAACTGGCGAGTTGTCTGGATCAATGTCTGCGAGTGCTGGCGCCGGGCGGGCGGCTCGCAGTCATCAGCTTTCATTCTCTCGAAGATCGGATCGTCAAGCGTTTCATCCGCAATCACAGTCGCGAAGCGCCGCCGGATCCACGTGCGCCCTGGATAAAGTCCGCGCACAGTCCCGCATTGCGCGCGCTGGGCAAAGCGGTGCATCCCGATGAGACGGAGATTGCCGCCAACCCGCGCGCTCGCAGCGCGGTGCTGCGGGCGGCGGAGCGACTGCCATGAAGCTTACCCGTGCGGTGATGGCTTTGCTGATTGCCGCGATGTTCCTGAGCGCACTCGCGGTCATAGATGCACGTCACGAGAATCGCATGCTCTTCGCGCAATTGCAGCAAGCACGTCAGCAGCGGGACCGGATCAATGTGGAATGGGGGCAATTGCTGCTGGAACAGAGCACCTGGTCCACGCATGCGCGCATCGAACAGATGGCGACGCAAAAACTCGATATGCAGACGCCGCTTCACCCTCAGATTGTGGTGGTGCATCCATGAGCCGCCGGAGCGGCGAAGACAGCTCCTGGGGTTGGCGCAGCACCGCAGTATTGGGCGTGTTCACGCTGGCGGCAGCGGCGCTCCTGGGACGCGCCGTGTACCTGCAGATGTTCGACAACCAGTTCCTGCAGGACCAAGGCAAGGAACGCCATTTGCGCGTGGTCGAGATTCCCGCCCATCGCGGCATGATCCTGGATCGCAACGGCCAGCCGCTGGCGGTCAGCACGCCGGTGGACTCCATCTGGATGAATCCCCAGGAAATCTCCGATGCCCTCGGACGCATTCCACAATTGGCGCATGCGCTCGGTGTGCCGTTGCACGACATTCTGAAATTGCTGAACGGCAATCATGACAAGCAGTTCGTATATCTGGTGCGGGGCATGGATCCGTACGCAGCGCAGCGTGTGACGGCACTGGGTATTCCCGGCGTGTACAGTCAGCGGGAATATCGGCGTTATTACCCGGCCGGCGAAGTTACCGCCCACGTGCTTGGTTTCACCAACGTGGACGACACCGGCCAGGAAGGTCTAGAACTCGCTTACAACAACTGGTTGCGCGGCGTACCCGGCGCGGAGCGCGTTATCGTGGATCGCTACGGACGTTCGGTGCAAGACGTGGAAAGTCTGCGCGCGCCGCGCCCCGGCAAGAATCTCGTGGCCAGCATTGATCTACGCGTGCAGTATCTCGCGTATCGCGCGCTCAAGCAGGCGGTACTGGAACAGGGCGCCAAGTCCGGTTCCATTATCGTCATGGATGCGCGCACCGGGGAGGTACTGGCCATGGCGAACCAGCCGTCCTTCAATCCCAACAACCGCGGCGATTACCAGGCCAGCCTTTACCGTAATCGCGCCGTGACCGATCAGTTCGAGCCAGGTTCCAGCATGAAGCCCTTTACCATCCTGGCGGCGCTTCTGTCGGGCCGCTACACACCGAATACCATCGTCAATACCGCACCGGGTTCCTACAAGGTATCGGGTTACACCATCCGTGACGACAATGACTACGGCGCCATCAATCTCACCACCATCTTGGAGAAATCCAGCAACGTGGGCGCCAGCAAGATCGCCTTGTCACTTAGCCCTGAGCTGCTGTGGAAAACGCTGTCGGCTTTCGGTTTCGGCCATCTGAGCGGCAGCGGCTTCCCTGGCGAAGTGCCGGGCTCGCTTCCCGATTATCGCAGTTGGTCCATGGCACGTCAGGCGACCATCTCGTACGGGTACGGAGTGGCGGTGACCGCGCTGCAACTGGCGGACGCCTACGACATCCTCGCAGACAACGGCATACGCAGGCCGCCGAGTTTCGTGCGCCTGGACGCAGCACCCCCCGGACAACAAGTAATTCCCTCGGCAGTGGCGGTGGAGCTGCGCCACATGCTCGAAACCGTGGTCTCCAATGAAGGCACCGGCAAGCTCGCGGATGTGGCTGGTTACCATGTGGCAGGAAAAACCGGCACCGCCCACATTGCCCAAAACGGCGGCTATTCCAGCAACGACTACATTTCCGTGTTTGCCGGCATCGCGCCCGCCACCAATCCGCGACTGGTGACGATCGTGGTAATCCGGGAACCGAGCAAGGGGCAGTACTACGCCGCCACGGTGGCCGCGCCGGTATTTGCGCGCGTCATGACGGGTGCGCTGCGTTTATTGGATATCCCCCCGGATGATCTCGTCAATCTCACCACCACCGCCTATGTGGTGAATCTGGGACATGCCTCATGACGGCCCAGCCGCAGAAGCTTCATGGTGCGCGTCTGGCGGAAATCCTGCAGGGCGAGGCGGATATCCCGCCCAGCCGTGATATGGCACTGCAAGGCCTGGCTTTGGACAGCCGCGAAGTGCATCCCGGTTATCTGTTTTTGGCGGTACACGGCCATGACCATCACGGCCTGAAACATCTGGCCGACGCCCGCGCCCGCGGCGCGCTTGCAGTCGCCTATGAACCGGTAGGCGCGGTGGAATATCTGCCGGCACTCAAAGGCATGCCGGCGTTTGCGGTGCACGCGCTTGATCAACACGCGGGCGGCATGGCCGCGCGCTTCTACGGTGATCCGTCCGCTGCGCAGAACGTGACGGCGGTGACCGGCACCAACGGCAAGACTTCCGTGAGCCTCATCACCGCGCAACTCCTGACCGAGCTGGGCAAATCCTGTGGGCTGCTCGGTACGCTGGGTTACGGGGTGTACGGCAAGCTCGAAGCGCCGACCCGTACCACGCCCGATGCCATCAGCGTGCAGCGCTGGCTCGCGCGTTTTCGTGACCGGCGCGCACGCTACGTGAGCATGGAAGCGTCCAGTCACGCCCTGGATCAGGGCCGTTTGAATGGCGTGCATGTGCGCGTGGCGGTGTTCACCAATCTCACCCGCGATCATCTGGATTATCACGGCAGCATGGAACAGTACGGCGCCGCCAAACGCCGGCTGTTTGAAACTCCCGGCCTGGGACACGCGGTAATCAACTTGGACGATCCTTTCAGCCGGGAACTTTCGCGCACGCTGTCACCTGGCGTGAATTGCATCGGCTACACGCTCGAAGACGCGCGCGTGCCAAGCGGCAGAATATTGCACGCCGCGAATTTGACGCTGCAATCTGGTGGCATGGAATTTGACGTGAGTGGAGATTTCGGCCATGGGCACGTCAGCTCAAGCCTGCTTGGCCGTTTCAATGCCCAGAATCTGCTGGCAGTGCTCGGTGTGCTGCAGGCGCTGGACATTCCTTTTGATAAGGCGCTGCAGGCATTAAACCAAGCGCGCACCGTGCCCGGCCGCATGGAATGTTTCGGCGGTGGCGCGCAGTCGCCGCTGCTGGTGGTGGATTACGCTCACACGCCGGACGCGCTGGAGAAAGCCCTCACCGCGGCACGCGCACATTGTCGTGGACAACTATGGTGCGTGTTCGGCTGTGGCGGAGAACGCGACCGTGGCAAGCGTCCGCAGATGGGCGCCATCGCGGAACGGCTTGCGGACCGCGTGATCATCACCGACGACAATCCGCGTCACGAAGACGGCGATGCAATCGTCGTGGATATCCTCGCTGGAATCAGTGATCACCGGCACACGCAGGTGCAGCGCGATCGTGCCAGGGCCATCGCGCAAGCAATCCATGCTTCGGCACAGGACGATGTGGTGCTGGTGGCCGGCAAGGGACATGAGACTTATCAGATTGTGGGCGACCGCAATTTGCCTTACAGCGATCGCGACACAGTGACGGCACTGTTAATGGCAGAGTATCCATGAGTGCGCGCAGCCTGTCCGAAGTAGCCTCCGCCACCGGCGGCAGATTGACCGGGACAGACCGTGAATTTCTGCGTATCAGCACCGACAGCCGCCGGCTTGCGCCAGGCGAATTGTTTGTCGCGCTGCGCGGACCGAAATTCAATGGCCACGAATTCGTGACCCAGGCGCAGAAACTCGGCGCTGCCGGCGCGCTGGTGGAACATCCGCTGCCTTGTCATTTGCCGCAGATCGTGGTGAAAGATACCCGCCGCGCGCTGGGGGCCTATGCCGCGCATTGGCGCGGACGCTTCGCCGTTCCGGTGATTGCTGTCACCGGTTCCAACGGCAAGACCACAGTCAAGGAGATGATCGCCAGCATCCTGCGATGCCGAGGTGTCGTGCTCGCCACCCGCAGCAACCACAACAACGACATCGGTGTGCCGCTCACCTTGCTGGAGCTGAATGAACAGCATCGCGCCGCAGTCGTCGAGATGGGCACCAATCATCCCGGCGAGATCGAATATCTGGCCCAACTGGCTTCTGCAACGGTGGGCGTGGTGACCAATGCGGGTTCGGCGCATCTGGAAGCGCTCGGCAGTCTGCAGGGTGTGGCGCTCGAGAAAGGCGCGCTCTTCGCCGGTTTGCGCGCCAACGGCATCGCGATCATCAATGCCGACGATGAGCATGCGTCTTTGTGGCGGGAAACGGCCGGGAAACGCCTGCAATACAGTTTTGGCCTGGACGAACAGGCCGACTTTCATCCGCGGCTGGATTCACTCAGGCAATCTGTCACCGGCGCGTGGGAATTCCGGCTGGTTTCGCCTGCGGGCGAGGCCAGCATCCATTTGTCGCTGCCGGGCCGGCATAACGCCTTGAATGCGCTCGCCGCCGCCGCCGCCGCCTGTGCTGCCGGCGCCAGCCTGGATGAGGTCATGACCGGACTCGTAAGGGTTCCAAGCATCGCCGGCAGACTGATCGTGATACCAGGCGTGCGCGGTTGCCGGCTCATTGACGACACCTACAACGCCAACCCGCAGTCGCTCAGGGCGGCCATGGAGTTTGCCTTGAGTCTTGGCGATCCGGTGTGGCTGGCGCTCGGTGACATGGGCGAGTTGGGCGTCCAGGCGGCGACGCTGCACGCCGATTGCGGTGCGTTGGCACGGCGGCTTGGCATCGTGCGTCTCATGAGCTTTGGCAAGCTGAGCCTGCATGCGACCGAACGATTCGGCGCGGGCGCCGAACATTTCCTTGACCTGGAGGCGCTGGTCAGCGCGCTACGCGCCGGTATCCGCCCTGGCATCACGCTTCTGGTGAAAGGCTCGCGCAGCATGCGCATGGAACGCGTGGTGGAAGCTTTGCGTGTCTCCCAGACGCTTGGCCAGATGGCGAACGGGAGCTGAACCATGTTGTTGTTCCTCACCGAATACCTGACGCGCTATCACTCCGCGTTCAACGTATTCTCCTATCTCACGTTTCGCGCCATCCTCGGCGTGCTCACGGCACTGCTGCTGTCCTTCCTGACCGGGCCTGCCATGATCCGGCGCTTGAGCCTGCGCCAGATCGGACAGCGGGTGCGCAACGAAGGTCCGCAATCGCATCTTGCCAAGGCCGGCACGCCCACCATGGGCGGTGCACTGATTCTGGTCACCATCATCATCACCACACTCTTGTGGTCGGACCTGCGCAACCGCTACGTGTGGATACTCATCGGCGTCACCGTGGGCTTCGGCTGCATCGGGTTCGCCGACGATTACAAAAAACTGGTGCTGCACAATTCCAAGGGGATGTCTCCGGGCAGCAAGTATTTCCTGCAGTCCATCCTGGGCTTGGCGGCAGCCGTGGCGCTGTATGTGAGTCATCAGGATGCACAGGAAATCGCCTACATCGTGCCGCTGTTGAAGCATGTGTCGGTCAGCTTCGGCGGTTTCTTCATCCTCATCACCTACTTCGTTGTGGTGGGTATGAGCAATGCGGTGAATCTCACCGATGGCCTGGACGGTCTTGCCATCATGCCGGCAGTAATGGTGGGTGGTGCGCTCGGCGTGTTCGGGTATGCGGCCGGCAATTTCAACTTCTCGCATTACCTCACCATTCCATATCTGCCCGGCGCCGGCGAGGTGGTGGTGTATTGCGGCGCGCTGGTGGGTGCAGGGCTCGGCTTCCTGTGGTTCAACGCCTACCCCGCGCAAGTGTTCATGGGTGACGTGGGCGCGTTGGCGCTGGGTGCGGCGCTCGGCACCTTGGCGGTGATCGTGCGCCAGGAAATCGTGCTGTTCATCATGGGCGGTGTGTTCGTCATGGAAACCGCTTCCGTCATTCTGCAAGTGGGTTCGTTCAAGCTTACCGGCCGGCGTCTGTTCCGCATGGCGCCCTTGCACCATCACTTCGAATTGAAAGGTTGGCCGGAACCGCGCGTCATCGTGCGCTTCTGGATCATAACCGTGATCCTGGTGTTGATCGGTCTTTCCACCCTGAAGGTGCGCTAGGAGACAACCCCGTGTACGCACCGCAGCACACAACCAAAACGCTCATCGTCGGACTCGGCAAGACCGGCTTGTCCTGCGCGCGCTTTCTGGCGCGACAGGGGCTGGACGTGGCGGTCACCGACAGTCGCGAGCGCCCGCCGGGTTTAAAGGAACTGCACAACATGGTGCCGAATGCAGCGGTGTTCGTGGGCGGTTTTTCCGAAGACGCGCTCACGCACGCCGACCAGGTGGTGCTGTCGCCCGGCATTCCGGTGGCCGCACCGTTCATCGCCAAAGCGCGGGCCCTGGGGCTGCCGGTGTTGGGTGATATCGAATTGTTCGCGCGTCAGGTGCATGCACCGGTGGTGGGCATCACTGGCTCCAACGGCAAGAGCACGGTGACCACGCTGTTGGGGTTGATGGCGGAGCGCGCCGGAATCGAGGTGCGCGTCGGTGGCAACCTGGGCACGCCGGCGCTGGACCTGATCCGGGAAACGGAACCGCGGCTGTATGTATTGGAACTGTCCAGCTTCCAACTGGAAGTCACTGTGTCGCTGCGGTGCACGGTCGCCACCGTGCTGAACATCTCGCCGGATCATATGGATCGCTACGCGTCGCTCGCGGAGTATGCCGCCGCCAAGGCGCGCATTTTTGCCCGCTGTGATGTGGCCGTGATCAATCGCGCGGACGATTGGGTGCGCAGGATGGTGCCATCAACGCACAAGCAAGTCAGCTTCGGGCTGGATGCGCCAAGCGGACGCGATTACGGTGTGATTGTGCACGGCCGGCAACGCTGGCTGGCACGCGGTGATGAAAAACTGTTGCCTGCGGATGCACTGCGCATCCGCGGTGATCACAACTTGGCGAATGCACTGGCCGCACTGGCACTGGGTGACACGGCAGGGCTGCCGACAGACGCCATGCTGACAGCCTTGCGGGAATTCCGTGGTCTGCCACATCGCATGGAATATGTAGCCGACGTGAAGGGTGTGAGCTGGTACGACGATTCCAAGGCCACGAATGTGGGCGCGACGCTCGCCGCGGTGTCCGGTTTGGCAGGACCGCTGGTGCTGATCGCAGGCGGCGACGGCAAGGGCCAGGATTTCACACCGCTCGCGCAGGCGCTGGCCGGCAAGACGCGCGTGCTGGTATTGCTGGGCAAGGATGCCGCGGTAATCGAAACAGCGATGGGTGGCCATGTGCCGCTGGCGCGCGTCAAGGACATGGACACGGCGGTGCAAGCCGCTGCCAGATTCGCACAGCCCGGCGATCTGGTGTTGCTGTCACCCGCCTGTTCCAGTCTCGACATGTTCAACAACTTCGAGCATCGCGGCCGCGTGTTCGTGCAAGCGATGCGGAGGTGGGCCGATGCGTGAAGCAAAACCCATTGCCGGTTCAAGCCCGCACACACCCGACCGGGTGTTGCTCATGACGGCGGTGGTTATTCTGGCCGTGGGTCTGGTGATGGTGGCATCCGCATCCATCACCCTCGCTGATCAGGCAACCGGCAATCCATTTTATTTTCTGGAACGACAGCTGGCCTATGCCGTGGTGGGCCTGGGTCTCGGCCTTGCCGCATACTGGCTGCCGCTGTCCTGGTGGCAGCGCTCCAACTTTCTGCTGCTGATGCTGGCGCTGGGAATGCTGGCGCTGGTGCTGGTGCCGGGCATCGGCCGGCATGTCAACGGCAGCATCCGCTGGGTGGTGATGGGACCATTCCGTTTGCAGGTCTCGGAACCGGCACGGCTGCTGATACTCATCTATGTCGCCGGCTACAGCGTGCGCCATCACGAAGAGCTGACTACGCACTTCACGGGTTCTCTCAAGCCGATGATATTGCTCGCCTTGGCGGCGCTGCTGCTGTTGGCGGAACCCGACTTCGGCGCGGCCATGGTGTTGATTGCCGCCGCCATGGCGATATTGTTCTTCGGCGGTGCGCGCCTGCGGGATTTCATCGTGTTCCTGGTGCTGGGCGCGGTGGGTTTCATCGTACTGGCCGTGGCTTCGCCCTACCGTCTGGAACGCATCACCGGATTCCTGCATCCCTGGAGTCATCCTTTCGACAGTGGTTTCCAGTTGACCCAGTCGCTCATCGCCATCGGCCGCGGCGGCTTTTTCGGCGTGGGCCTGGGCGAGAGCGTACAGAAACTTTTCTATCTGCCGGAAGCGCATACGGATTTCCTGTTCGCGGTGCTGGCGGAAGAGTTGGGGCTGCTGGGCTGCCTCGTGGTCATCCTCCTGTATTTCATTCTCACCTGGCGCGCGGTCGTGATCGCACGCCGTGCGGCGAAGAAGGGTTTGATGTTTGGCGCGTATCTGGCCTTCGGTCTGGGGCTTTGGATCGGTTTGCAGGCGTTCATCAACATGGGCGTGAACATGGGCGTGCTGCCAACAAAAGGCTTGACGCTGCCGCTCATGAGTTACGGCGGCAGCAGTCTCATCGTGATTTGCGCTGCCATCGGTTTGATTCTGCGTGTGGACCGCGAAACCCGTGAGGGCCGTTCCTGGCTGGAACAAGCGGCACCGGCATGAAGGACAGCATTTCCGAGATGGAGATATGAAGATAGTGATAATGGCAGGCGGAACAGGTGGTCATGTCTTTCCTGCGCTGGCAGTGGCGGATGTACTGCGCGCGCGCGGTCATGAAGTAACTTGGATTGGCACGCGCCGGGGTTTGGAAGCGCGCGTGGTGCCGGCCGCCGGCATCCCCATCGAATGGATCGAGGTTGGCGGTATTCGCGGCAAGGGCCTGGGCACTCTGCTCAAGTCGCCGTTTCGTATCGCGCGTGCCGTGAGTCAGGCGCTTGGCATTCTCAAACGCTTGCGTCCGGCGGCGGCCTTGGGCATGGGCGGATTCGCCAGCGGACCCGGCGGACTCGCGGTACGCCTGCTGGCGTGTCCGCTGGTGCTGCACGAGCAGAACGCCGTGCCGGGTTTTACCAATCGCGTCTTGAGTCATGTTGCGAAGCGGGTGCTGGAAGGTTTCCCGGACAGTTTTGCGGCGTCGCGACACGTGCAGTACGTGGGCAATCCGGTACGCGCCACGATTGCGGCATTGCCTGTTCCCGAAATACGTTTCGCAGCACGCAGCGGACCGATGCGTGTATTGGTGCTCGGCGGCAGTCAGGGTGCGCGTGTGCTCAATGACGCGGTGCCGCAGGCCTTGGCGCAATTGCATGTGGTGCGGCGCCCCGAAATCTGGCACCAAACCGGAGTCCGCGATGTCGAGCAAGTAAATTCCGTTTATCGCGAATTTGGTATCGCCGCGCGTGTCTCGCCTTTCATCGAAGACATGGCAGCCGCCTATGCCTGGGCGGATCTGGCTGTGTGCCGCGCCGGCGCGTTGACCGTGACGGAACTCGCGGCCGCGGGATTGGGCGCGGTGCTGGTGCCGTTTGCCGCGGCGGTGGATGATCATCAGACCCGCAACGCGCACTTTCTTGTCAGTACGGGCGCGGCGGAATTACTGGCTCAATCGCGACTTTTGCCGGCCACGCTGGCGCCTTTGCTGGAGCGGCTGTTAGCTGACCGGCCGCATTTACTGGACATGGCAAAGCGCGCACGGGCGCGCGCAACACCCGATGCCGCAGTGAAGGTCGCAGATGTTTGTTTGCAGACGGGAGCGCACGCATGAACGAACTCATGCGCCGCATCCGCCGCATTCATTTCGTCGGTATCGGCGGCGCTGGCATGGGCGGCATCGCCGAAGTGCTCATCAATCTCGGTTATCGCGTGAGCGGATCCGATCTGAAGGAAAACGCCATCACCCGGCGGCTCGCCGGCCTGGGCGCGCAGGTGGTATCGGGCCACCGGGAGGAAAACGTTTCGGATGCGGATGTGGTGGTGATTTCCAGCGCCGTCACCGAAGAAAATGTGGAGGTGATGGCGGCACGCACACGGCACATTCCGCTGGTGCCGCGTGCCGAGATGTTGGCAGAACTCATGCGCTTTCGTTTTGGCATCGCCATCGCCGGCACCCACGGCAAAACCACCACCACGAGTCTGGTGGCCAGCGTGCTCTCGGAAGGCGGCCTTGATCCGACTTTCGTCATCGGTGGACGGCTCATCAGCGCCGGCGTCAACGCGCGTCTTGGCACCGGCCGCTATCTGGTGGCGGAAGCCGACGAAAGCGACGCGTCATTCCTGTACCTGCAACCGCTGGTGGCGGTGGTCACCAACATAGACGCGGACCATCTCGGCACCTATGGCGGAGATTTCACCCGCCTGCGCAATACCTTCATCCAGTTCCTGCATCACCTGCCGTTCTACGGCCTGGCGGTGCTGTGTCTGGACGACGCGGAAGTGCGCAGCATCCTGCCGCAGGTGACACGGCCGGTGGTCACGTATGGCTTGGGCGACGCGGCGGATTATCGCGCCAGTGACATTCGCCGCGAAGGCCACAGGACGCATTTCAAGTTGTGGCAGCCGGGACAGGAGACGCCACTCGAGATGACGCTCAATCTCGCCGGCCGGCATAACGTGCTCAATGCGCTCGCCGCCATCGCGGTGGCCCGCGATATCGGGATTGGCGATAACGCAGTCTTCAAGGCGCTGGCCGGTTTCCAGGGCGTGGGGCGGCGCTTTCAAATTCACGGTGACATCAAAACCATCGTGGGTGCAGTCATGCTGGTGGACGATTACGGCCACCATCCTCGGGAACTGGCGGCGACGCTCGAAGCGGCGCGAGAGGGCTGGCCATCGCGCCGCCTGGTGGTGGTATTCCAGCCGCACCGTTATACACGTACGCGTGATCTGTTCGAGGATTTCGCAGAAGTGCTGTCTCACGCGGATGCGCTGGTGTTGCTGGACGTGTATGCCGCGGGCGAAGCGCCCATCGCCGGCGCCGACGGGCGCGCGTTGGCGCGCTCCATCCGCAATCGCGGCCGGGTGGATCCGGTGTTCGTGGCGCACAGCCGGGATCTGCCGGATGTCTTGCTGGGGGTTCTGAAGGACGGCGATTTGTTGCTGACGCTAGGCGCCGGCGATATTGGCGCCGTGGCGGCGGAATTGCCCAGGCGGCTGGCGGGCAGCAAGCAAGCCGCGCGCGCGTCCAATGCGGGGCATAAAACATGAAGCGGCGTACCTCCCAACGCACAGGTGGAGTAGGACGGCGCGTGCTGTTTATAGCGGGCACGGCGCTGAGTGTGCTGGTGGTGGTGATCGTACTGGCCGTGAATTACGCCAAACCGCTGCTGGCGGGGCCGGCACTCACTGTGCTGGTGATACCCGGAAGACTTGAGCATGTACAACCGCAAGCGGTGAGAGCGGCGGTGTTGCCGGCCCTGGGCAGCGGTTTTTTCACCACCGACGTGGAAACGGTGCAAACGGCGGTGCAGGCGGTGCCGTGGGTGGCCAGCGCCGCCGTGCGGCGCAGTTGGCCGCACACACTTTATATAGATATCAGCGAGGAAGTGCCGGTGGCCCGCTGGAACGGCGAGGGCCTCATGGATGCACAGGGAAAAGTGTTCGTGCGCTCCGGCGGCAACGCCTGGCCGAAACTGCCCCTGCTAATGGGATCCGAAGGCAGCGGGCTGGACGTACTGGCGCAATTCAATACCTTTGCGTCCGTACTGACACCGCGGGGGCTCGCGATCCTGCGATTGACAGTGGATGCGCGCGGCGATGCCACGCTGGAACTGAGTGACGGAATCGAAGTGCGCCTCGGCCGCCAGGACGCGGAACCGCGCCTGGAGCGTTTCGCGGCCGTGGCGCTGCCAACGCTGAGCGAGAAACTCGCGTCCGTGGCGTATGTGGATATGCGCTATACCAATGGGTTCGCCGTCGGCCTGAAGGCCTTGCCGGCCACCGCCAGAACACAACACAACGAGGTTGGACCGAATGTCTAGAAAGACCGACAAGCGATTGATCGTGGGCCTGGATGTGGGCACCTCGAAAGTGGTGGCCATCGTCGGCGAGATTCTGCCGGACGGCGGCGTCGAGATCATCGGCATCGGCTCACACCCGTCGCGGGGATTGAAACGCGGCGTGGTGGTGAACATCGAGTCCACGGTGCAGTCCATCCAGCGCGCCGTGGCGGAAGCCGAACTCATGGCCGGCTGCCAGATCCATTCGGTGTATGCCGGTATCGCCGGCAGTCATGTACGCAGCCTGAATTCCCACGGCGTGGTGGCAATTCGCGACAAGGAAGTGACCGCGGGCGACGTGGAGCGCGTGATTGACGCGGCACGCGCAGTGAGCATCCCCGCGGATCAGCGGATTCTGCACATCCTGCCGCAAGACTTCGTGATTGACGGCCAAGACGGCATTCGTGAACCGATCGGCATGTCCGGCGTGCGCCTGGAAGTGCACGTGCACATTGTCACCGGTGCCATGAGCGCGGCCCAGAACATCGTTCGCTGCGTGGAGCGTTGCAGCCTCAAGGTGGACGACATCATTCTGGAGCAGATCGCATCCAGCTACGCGGTGCTCAATGACGATGAAAAGGAACTCGGTGTGTGCCTGGTGGACATGGGCGGCGGCACTACCGACATCGCAGTGTTCACCGACGGTGCGATCCGTCACACCGCCGTGATTCCCATCGCGGGTGATCAGGTCACCAACGACATCGCCGTGGCTTTGCGTACGCCTACCCATCACGCCGAGGAAATCAAGATTAAATATGCCTGCGCGCTGCCGCAGCTCGCGAGCGCCGACGAGACCATCGAGGTGCCGAGCGTGGGCGAACGTCCGCCGCGGCGGCTCGCGCGCCAGACGCTCGCCGAGGTCGTGGAGCCGCGCTACGAGGAATTATTCAGTCTGGTTC
>JBOIAY010000068.1:0-4593 GCA_050739255.1 Gammaproteobacteria bacterium | reverse complement strand
GCATTTACGTGGGTGATGCGCAGCGGGACGTGCAAGCCGCGCATGCCGCCGGCATGCGCGCGCTGGTAGCCTTGTATGGCTATATTGATGCCACCGAACGACCGGCTGATTGGCAAGCAGACGGTTTGTTGGAGAAGCCTGCGGACCTGCTTGACTGGCTGGATGCGCATACGCGAGCCACCGTGTTGCAAGAGATCGGTTGATGACCATTTTGTTCAGCCTCATCGCACTGATAATCGGCCTCATCCTCGGTTGTGCATTCGCGTATACCTGGGAGCGCCGGCGTATAAGTGAGTTGCGAATAGAATTGGCGAGCCTCAAGGCCAAAGCCGAAGCCATGAACAACACCCGTGAGGAATTGGAAAAAACCTTCAAGGCCCTGGCGGGCGACGTGCTGCGCAACAACAATCAATCCTTCCTTGAACTCGCTACCCAGAATCTGGGCAAGTTTCAATCGGAAGCCAAGGGTGAACTGGAGAAAAAGGAAAAAGCCTTCGCCGAGTTGGTGAGACCCATCGGCGAGGCTCTCAAAAAGACCGAGGAGCATATCCATCAAATCGAGAAAGAGCGTAAGGAGGCCTATGGCGGTATCACCAACTACCTCAAGAACATGGCCGACACCCAGCAGCAACTGAGCAATGAAACACGCAATCTGGTCAGCGCCCTGCGCCGTCCTGAAATCCGCGGACGCTGGGGTGAGATGACCTTGCAACGGGTCGTCGAGCTGGCTGGCATGGTGGAATACTGTGATTTTGTGCAACAGGAGCAGCACAACACCGAGGATGGCGCCTTGCGCCCGGACATGATCGTGCGCATGCCGGAGCGCCGTGAAATTGTCGTGGATGCCAAAACACCGGTGGATGCCTACCTGGATGCGATCGAAGCGAAAGATGATGCTCAGCGGCAGACGGCGCTCGAACGCCATGTCCGCAATGTCCGTGCGCGGGTACGTGAACTGGCCAGCAAGGCTTACTGGAGCCAGTTCAAGCACAGCCCGGAATTTGTGGTGCTATTTATCCCGGGCGATCAATTTCTGGCACCGGCGCTGGAAAGAGATCCGGCCTTGCAAGACGACGCTTTGCGGGAAGGCGTGGTGATTGCGACGCCGTCGAACTTCATGGCTTTGCTCAAGGTGATCGCCTACGGCTGGCGCCAGCTTGCCATGGAACAGAACGCCGGACAGATCCGTGATCTCGCCGAAGACCTGTACAAGCGTCTTGCCACCTTCGCAGAACATCTGGCTGTACTCGGCAGTCATGTCGGAAAGAGTGTCGAATACTTCAATAAAGCGGTTGGTTCACTGGAGCGCCAGGTGTTGCCCGGTGCGCGCAAATTCGTGGACATGGGCGTGCAGCCTAAAAAGGTGATGCCGGAACTGGAACAACTGGAAGTGACGCCGCGCAGCACGGGCAACGGGCCGGCGGACGATTCTGAAACATGATGACGTCTGATTCGGCGCGACGCAAACTTGCGGCCGCGCCAGCCGACTTTCGCTTTGCCGTGTTGTTTGCGCCGCGTGAACAACGCAAAGCATTAACCGTCCTTTTCGCCGTCTATCTGGAAATTCGCGAAATCTTGCATGAATGCTCCGATCCCGGCGTGGCGGGGATAAAACTTGCCTGGTGGCAGGAAGAGATCAACCTGTTGCTGGAACACAAACCACGTCATCCATTGTCGCAACACTTGGCACGATTTATTGACAAAAGGCCGCTACCTTTACGGCCATTCCTGGAAATCATCGAAGGTGCGCGCACGGATATCAACGCACCCGCATTTCCGCATTTTGCGGATGTGGAGCGCTATTGTTATCGCCGCGGCGGCGCATTGACGGAACTCGCGGCATTGCTGACCGGTGCAAAATATGCCGTGATACTCAATGCAGTCCGCTCGTTGGGTATTGGCTGGCAATTGGCAAATATCGTGGTTCAAGCCTCGCTGCATGCGCAGCATGGGCGAGTGTATTTCGCCGCGGATGATCTACGCAAGCACGGCGTGGACAAGCACATCGTTGCCGGAATTCACACCGATGCCGGATTGAAAGCGCTGCTGGCTGATTATGCGCGACGCGCCCGCGCGTTCCGTGATGCTGCCTTGGTAAATCCATCATCCAAAGATCGGACGCTAGCTACAGGCTGGATATTGAATGGACTGGCCCAGGCGCGTCTGAACAAATTTGCCCGACGGGATTACAACGCTGATGCGGCGCCGGTAGACTTGCACCCGCTGGCCGCGCTGTTCACTGCCTGGCGCAGCGCCCGCACCGTGAATCAGTAAGCATTATCAAAGGATTCTCAGCTTCATGATCCGTTGTCCGGACAACTACGCGCCACCGAAAGACCTGCTCAAGGAGCGAGTAATATTGGTCACCGGAGCCGGTGACGGCATCGGCCGTGCAGTGGCAAAGGGTTTGGCGGCTCACGACGCTACCGTGATTCTGCTGGGCAAGACCATCAAGAAACTGGAAAAGGTGTACGACGAGATCATGCAAGCCGGCGGGCCCTTGCCGGGCATATACCCCATGGACCTCATGGGCGCAAAATACAAGGACCACGAAGATCTGGCAGGCGTGCTGGACAAGGAGTACGGTCGGCTGGACGGCCTGCTGCACAACGCCGGCATCCTCGGCGAGCGTGCGCCCATCGAGCATCACGAAGTCAACATCTGGCAGCAGGTATTGCAGGTGAATCTCACCGCGCCGTTCGTGCTCACCAAAGCGTGTCTGCCGCTATTATACAAATCTCACGATGCGTCCGTGGTATATACCGGCAGCAGTGTCGGGCGCAAACCACGCGCGTACTGGGCTGCCTATGCTGTTTCCAAAGCGGGCATCGAAGCGCTCTCAGCCATGCTTGCCGATGAAACCGAATTCCGCGGTACGCTGCGCGTAAACAGCATCAATCCCGGCGCGGTGCGCACGGAAATGCGGCGCACGGCATTTCCAGCCGAAGATCGCAGTAAACTGCTCACGTCGGAACAACTGCTTCCCACCTATTTTTACCTCTTCGGCCCCGACAGCCGGGGTATTACCGGCCAGCAATTCGAAGCCCAGTGATCTCGCCGTTTGGGGTAGCCGACCTGGGGTTCGTCGAATGACGCAGGTATGTGTATAGTCTTGCTCGTCCAAAACACAATCACTGGGAGATTAGACATGGAAAAAATCACAAAACTTCTCGGGGGATGGGGTTACATCGGACTCATCGTGGGAAGTTTCCTCGGCCCGCTTAATTTCATCTTTCATGTAATCGCGCTCGCCGGGATTATTTGCGTGCTGATCGCGTTCTTCCGTGCCAGCAAGGAGCTGAATCAGCCAAAGGTACAAAGCAATATCATCATAGCCATCGTCCTCTACATCATTGCAACACTCCTGTTTATTTTTCTCGTGGGTGCAGCAGTGCTCGCAGCAATACATGGCAGCGGCGCGGGTCTGGCGGCTTTCACCGGCGGCGCCATACTCAGCGGCCTTATTGCTTGGGTACTCATGATCGTTGCCACCTGGTTCTGGTATCAGGCTTCGATCCCGCTGACCGACGGAACCGGCGTTAGTCTTTACAAAACCGGCGGTCTGTTGATCTTCATTGGCGCCATTACCCTCGTGGTATTTGGCATCGGTTTCATCGTGATGCTGATCGGCGAGATCCTCCAGACCGTTGCGTTCTTCACTACCGCGGAAAAGGTTGTGGCTAACTCGCCTGCCTGAGAACAAAACTCGTCAACACAAGCCGCCGCTTCAGACGAAGTGGCGGCTTGTTTACAACAGTAGAGGTAGGTTGGGCTGAGCGTAGCGATGCCCAACAACATCAAATCATTGATTCGTTGGGTTTCGACTGGCACTTCAACCTAACCTACACGCTTATTCAGCGCGCTTGTGATGGATAAGATGTGCCATCTTTGTGGACGTAGCCGGGCGAACCGGCACGGATGGCAAGGTCAATGTCAGGGTAATCCACGCCATCGCCTTTCGGATTACGTGAGCCAATCTCCAAAATGACAGCTTCTTTCTTGCTTCGATTTTGGAAATGGTGGCCATCTGGATCGCCCGCCTTGAAACCGGCACATTCACCTGCATGTAGAATCTCCTCACCGTTGTTCGTGACCATCACCACTTCACCTTCCAGCACATATACAAACTCGTCTTCAGTGGAATGCCAATGACGTTGGCTCGACCATGCGCCAGCAGGCAGACGCAGCAGATTCACTCCGAACTGTGTCAAACCCGCCGCGGTGCCCAGCCGCCAGCGCTTGCGGCTGCGGCAGGGCTGGTCGTAAGGTTCCGGGTAACCGGTACCGTGCCGGATCGGTGCAGCTTCGATAACGATTTTACGCATGAATTTTCTCCTATGATTTCGATTTTGTTGTGCATCGTGAATCCATGGCTGCCTGCCTGCTGATCGCGCTTCGGCTATCGGACGTCCCGTAATTTGAAGTCGGGGTGCCCGTATTATCAAAAACTATATATACGAGGTCTGTTACTACTCAGAGCAATAAACACTTGACTTTTCCGATTCTTGTGCCATACTTTGGGTATGCAAACCGATGCCCGTTCCCTGTCCCCGGCCGCGCAAGCGGCGTTGCGCCGGCGCGCGGTGCGTGCGG
>JBOIAY010000067.1:0-5160 GCA_050739255.1 Gammaproteobacteria bacterium | reverse complement strand
CGCGTCTACTGACGAGCTGTATGCCGCCCATGAAGCCAGCCGGCTGGCGCAACAGGGCTTGCCATTCCGTGATGCTTATCAGCAGGTTGCGAAACAACTGCAGGATGGCACACTCAAACCGGATCGCAAGGTGCTTGCTGCCTCGTATCTTGGCGCGGCAGGCAATCTAGGTCTGGATTTGATTCAGACGGACGTTGGAAAAGCGGGTCGGTGGATAGCCGAAACCCGCAGGCATATTCAATGGTGTGAAGAAAGTATCTGGCACGCAAAGGTCAGTGGAAATTAAGATGAAAAAACATGTTGTTTTGGCATTCTCCGGCGGACTGGACACCTCGTTCTGCGTAATTTATTTACGGGAGCAGGGCTACGAAGTCACTACCGTCACCGTGAATACCGGTGGCTTCAGTGTGGAAGAATTGCAGCGCATCGAGAGCCTGTCGCCGAAGCTGGGCGCCAAGGTGCACCACACCGTAGATGCGCGTGCTGAATTATTCGACCGCTATCTGCGCTACTTGATTTACGGCAATGTGCTGCGCGGCAACCTTTATCCGTTGAGCGTGTCTGCGGAGCGTGTGGCGCAGGCGGCCAAAGTGGTTGTGATTGCGAAGCAGGTAGGCGCTACGGCGCTGGCACATGGTTCCACTGGCGCTGGCAATGACCAGGTGCGCTTCGATGTGGCGTTCTGCGCGCTGGCACCGGAACTGGAACTCATCACGCCCATT
Source organism: Gammaproteobacteria bacterium (assembly GCA_050739255.1). Lineage (GTDB taxonomy): Bacteria > Pseudomonadota > Gammaproteobacteria > Natronospirales > REEB76 > REEB76. The sequence continues at coordinate 4,438 of JBOIAY010000067.1, read as the reverse complement.
CGCGCACTGGCTTTGAGCCGTGCCCAGGAAATGCAGTTCCTCAAGGAGCATGGTTTCGAGTTTCCAGCGAAGACCCAGCATTATTCGGTGAACGAGGGGATGTGGGGCACCTCGGTGGGCGGACGCGAGACGCTGGATTCTTGGAGCAGTTTGCCGCAGGCAGCGTTTCCGGGGGGCGAGGTTGAGGCCGCGAAACTCGCACCGAAAGCTCTGACATTGAGTTTCAAGCAAGGCGTGCCGATTGCAATAGATGGCAACGTACTGGATCCCGTAGCGCTCATCGCCGAGTTGAATGCCATCGGTCGCAAATACGGCATTGGCCGCGGCGTGCATCTGGGCGATACCATCCTCGGCATCAAGGGTCGCGTCGGTTTCGAGGCGCCGGCGGCGCACCTGCTCATCGGTGCGCACCGTGAATTGGAGAAGCTCACGCTCACCGGTAAACAGCTTTTCTGGAAAGACACGCTTGGCAATCTCTACGGCCAGTTGCTGCACGGGGGCCATTTCTTCGATCCGCTGGCGCGCAATCTGGAAGCGTTTCTCGAATCCAGTCAGCAGAGAGTTAGCGGCGAAGTGAAACTGACGTTGTATCCACGTAGTTTTTCAGTGGACGGTGTGCGCTCGCCGTATTCGCTCATGGATGCGAAAGTTGCGAGTTACGGCGAGGCCAACAAGTTGTGGAGCGGAGCGGAAGCCGCCGGCTTTGCCAAACTCTATGGCGTGCAGCAAATTCTAGCGCTACACGCAGAGGCACACGATGAATAATAGATGGATGCCTCTAAAAATTTGCTATTTTGTACTATGGCTAGGCAAAAATCGGCGAGGCACCGGAGTGTACACGGTAGTACATGAGGATGCCGAGCTGATTTTTAACGACGTCAGAGAACAAAAGAGCCATTTTTAGAGGTAGCCATGAGAATCAATGCGGACAAGATTGCCTCCGTCACCCGCAATCTGAAACTGGATCGCAGCCTCACGCTCACTTCCGAGGTGCGTGCCGAACACGGCGCCGTTCTAGCCGGCCGCATTCTCGGTGACAAGTCTGCTTACAACCAGCTTGAAGATGTTTACGGCCGCATGAACGTGCTGCACGGTGACGACGTCATCGTGGGTGCTCTCGGCCATCGCAACGCATTGCACGGCTACGAAGGCGTGTTACCGAAAAGCGTCACACAAGGCCAAAAACTGAACATATTGAATATGGGTGGCGTGATCGGCGAATGTGTCTCACACAATCCGGACGTGGGCCCGCCGTTTGAGTTCGAAGTGCTGGGTCAGGTTCTGGTGTATCCGGAATTCCAGTCGCGCCAGGGCGAACCTGCGAATATCCGTATGGGCGCACTCAAATCCAACGGCCACGCACCCGACTGCAAGGTGATTTATGTGGCAGGCACATGCATGAATGCCGGCAAGACCGCGGCCGCCTGTGCCATCGTGCGGCGTCTGGTGCAGGCGGGCTACCGGGTGGGCGGCGCCAAACTCACCGGCGTTTCGCTGATGCGCGATACCCTGAGCATGCGCGATTACGGCGCGGAAGTGACGCTGGATTTCACCGATGCGGGCATCGTCTGCACCGGGCCAGATACGGCGGCACAGGTGGCCAAGACGATCTTCGCGGAACTGTCCACGCGCCGTTTCGATGTCATCGTGGCGGAAACCGGCGACGGCATCATGGGCGATTACGGCGTGCAGGCGATCCTCGGGGATGCGGAATTGCGCGCGCTCACTGCCGCATTCGTGTTCTGCGCCAATGATCCGGTAGGTGTGGTCGGCGGGGTTCAGCATCTGCAAGATGATTACAGTATCCGAGCGGATGTGGTCACCGGCCCCGCCACGGACAACCATGTTGGCGTGCGCTTCGTTGAAAAGCAGGTGGGTATAACTGCGATCAATGCGCGCACCCATGCGAAAGCCTTGGGCGATCATCTGCTCAAGCTGCTGGAGCAGCGTGGCGTCCGGCATCCATGAAGAAGGTTCAGGTTTACATCCTCGGCGGCTCCGGCTACGGCGGAGGCGAACTGTTGCGCCTGTTGTCGCAGCATCCGCATGTGGACAGTATCCGTGCCGTATCGCGCAAGCATGTGGGCGAGCCCTTCTGGAAAGTGCATCCCAACCTGCGCAGCGTGGTGGACGGCACATTCGAAGCAGAACCTGACTGGGCCACGTTCGCCAAAGCGGAAACTCCGGTGTTGTTTTCAGCCATGCCGCATTTCGAACTTGCCCAACAACTTCCAGCGCTGGAAAAGACTTGGGCCAAATATGGGCTCGCTGAACGCCTCACGCTCATTGATCTATCCGGTGATTTCCGTTTAGACAATCCAACGGAATTCGAACGCGCCTACGGAAAACCACATCCCTATCCTCAGGCGCTCGGAACTTTCGTTTACGGCCTACCGGAATGGCGGAAGGAGAGGATCAAAGGCGCAAAGCGCATCGCCAGCCCCGGCTGTTTCGCCACAACCATCCAGTTGGCATTGCTGCCATTGGCAGGACTGAAGGATTTGGGATTCATTGCCGTGAATGCTGCCACAGGTTCTTCCGGCTCCGGTACCACGCCTTCCGAGACGACCCATCATCCAACCCGCGCCAATGATTTCCGCGCCTACAAGGTACTGAATCACCAGCACGAAGCTGAAATCATCCGTCTACTGGATACTGAGAAAACCACTGGCTACAGCCTGGCCTTTGTACCACACTCGGCACCGCTGGTGCGTGGAATCTTCGCCACTGTGCAGCTGCATCCACCGGCGGCGTTGGGATTGAATGCAAAGACGCTCAGAAAGAAATATGAGGATTATTACAAGAATGCGCCGTTCGTGCGGCTGGTGGAGGATACACCGCGCATCGCCGCCGTCGTGGGCAGCAACTTCTGCGACATCACCATACATGAGAAAAGCGGCAGCGTGGTAATCATGGCTGCGTTGGATAATCTGGTGAAAGGTATGGCAGGACAGGCAATACAGGACATTAATATTGCGCAAGCTTTCAACGAAGTGGCTGGATTGAATTCTGTCGGAGGTTACCCGGCTTAGCGTGAGTTAAATATTGTCAGCTGATAAATGCTTCTGGATTCCGGCTTTCGCCGGAATGATGGAAATGTGACACGGACGGATAAATTAGAGCTCGCTTAAATTCTGGCGAGTAGTGCATCCATCCAGCGTGTCGGCAACACACAACGCAAGAAGGCGAGGGTATAGGCGGGAACCGTGACGTAATAGCGTGCCTTCGGATTCCTGCTTTCCAGTGCGCGAGCAATTTTCCTGACGACAGCCTCAGGCGGCACTGTAAACGGCGTGTTGTCCTTCTTTTCACCGGTCTGGGCCTTGAGCCGCGCGTAAGAGTCGCGGTGTGGGCTTGCAGCAGAATTTACGTATTCATCAAAGTTGGCGAGAGAATTGCCGCGGAAGCGGCTCTTCACTGGTCCGGGGCAGATGAGGCTTACCTTAATATCTGTATCGCGCAGTTCCAGGCGCAGCGTGTCGGTGATGCCTTCGAGGGCGAACTTGCTGGCGTTGTAGGCGCCGCGCCAGGGCATGGCCACACGGCCGAGGATGGAGCTGATCATCACGATGCGTCCCTGGCCCTGCCGACGCATGAAGGGCAATGCGGAATTGGTGAGTGCAATGGTGCCGAAGAGATTGGTATCGAACTGGCGTTGCAGGGTTTCACGGGATAAATCTTCGACCGCTCCGGGAATGGCGATACCGGCATTGTTCACCAGTGCATCCAGCCGGCCACCGGTGAACGTCAGAGCTTCGTTAAGTGCGGCTTCAATGGATCCGGAATCGGCAATGTTGAGTCGAACAGTCCTGAAACCCATATCTTTCAGACGTGCCACATCCTTTTCCTGGCGGGCGCTGGCGATAACGTTCCAGCCACGGGATTGCAGTACCTGCGCTGTAGCGAGACCGATGCCGCTGGAGCAGCCTGTAATGAGGACGCTGCGGTGGTTTGACATGGTATTTCACCATTTCATTTGGAAATCGCGGCCGGTACGGCCGCTCCTACAGTATTTTAATCAACAAATCGCAATTGATAATTGTAATTGTAGGAGCGGCGGTATCCGCCGCGATACATTAGCCATTCAGCGCAAACGCTGCCGGCGCCGGTTCCGCGGCTTTCTTTTGCTTTTCTTCCGCTTCCCGCTGCTGCAAGGTCCAAAGTTGTGCATACAGACCGCCGACGCGCAAAAGTTCGCGATGCGCGCCGCGTTCAACGATTGCACCCTTGTCCAGCACCACGATCTCGTCGGCGTCCACAATGGTGGATAGCCGGTGCGCGATGACCAAGCTGGTGCGGTGCTCGGCCAGCTCGCGCATCGCCACGAGGATGGCCTGTTCGGCGTTGGAGTCGAGGCTGGAGGTGGCTTCATCGAACAGCAAAATAGGCGGATTCTTGAGGATGGCGCGAGCGATGGCGACGCGCTGTTTCTCGCCGC
>JBOIAY010000066.1:0-7113 GCA_050739255.1 Gammaproteobacteria bacterium | reverse complement strand
CCTACGACATACGCGAAAAACAAATCATGCTGCAATTCAATATGCCGCTGTTTTCCGGCGGCGGTGTGAGCGCGCAGGTCACCCAGGCGCAACGTCAGTACGACGCGGCCCAGGATCAGGTGCAACTAGTGACGCGCCAGACGGTGCAGCAGGCGCGCACGTCTTATCTCGGCGTGTTGACCGGCATCTCCCAGGTGGAGGCCCTGCGCCAGTCGGTAAAATCCAACGCCACCTCGCTGCAAGCCACCGAGACCGGCCTGCGCGTGGGTACCCAAACCATCGTAGATGTATTGCTGGCGGTTCAGAATCTCGCAACAGCGCAGACCGGTTTTGCGCAGAGCCGTGACAATTACCTGATCAGCGTACTGCAACTCAAGCAGTCCGCCGGCATTCTGAATCCACAGGATGTGCAGCAGATCAATGCTCTGCTTTCGGTGCCCGCACCCGCATCCGAAATGACCATGCCGACTGCGGCGCCGCCAGCGGGTTCAACAACGCCACCGGCCGGTGGTTGATACACCGGGAATCTGAAGCGCTTCTGATTACAGCACATCGCCCGGTTTCGACCGGGCGATGTGCTGTTCCACCAACTTCAAAGTTCGCGTGAGCGCACCACGATTGGCGGCCACCGTCTGCTGTGCCGCCTGGCCGATGCGTTCACGCGTCACGGGATTGCCTGCGAGCCACACAAACGCCTCGCCCAGGTTCTGGGCATCATTTACCACGACAAGACCGCCGGCGGCTTTGAGTAATTCGGCGATGTCGCGCACATTGGCAAGATGCGGCCCCGCCAGCACCGGCAGGCTCAGAGCCGCCGGTTCCAGGAGATTGTGCCCGCCCAGCGGCACCAGACTGCCGCCCACGAACACGATGTCTGCAGCGGCGTAAAAATGCGCCAGCTCGCCCAAGGTATCCAGCAGCAATACCTGGCCGGCCTTGAGGGACGCTTCGCCGGCGCTGCGCCGCCGGCATACGAAACCCGCGCTCTTGACGAGTTCGTCCACCGTGACCGCGCGCTCCGGATGACGCGGCGCCAGCACCAGCACACAGCCCGGCTGCTTCAAGAGCAGCGCAGCGAACGCCTGCAACGCCATGGGTTCCTCGTTTTCGCGGGTGCTGCCTGCAACGATTACGCAGGCCGATCCGAACAATTTTTCGCGCAGGCTACAGCCTTGTGCAATGAGTGTATCTGGAAATTGCACGTCAAATTTCAGATTGCCGGCAATCACCAACCGCTCCGGAAGCACCCCCAAACGCCGGAAATATTCCGCGTCGCCTTCAGTCTGCGTTGCGATCATCGCCACTTGTGCCAGCGCACGTCGGATCAAGGTACGAAAACGCCGGTAACGCACAAGTGCGCGTTCCGACAGGCGCGCGCTGACCATCACCAGCGGGATGTGGCAGCGCGTGCAGGCCGCAAACAGGTTCGGCCATATCTCCGTTTCCATAACGATGCCGATGATGGGATTCACGCACTTGAGCCAGCGGTTCACACAGAATGGCAGGTCATAGGGGAGCAGCGCCACCAGCGCGCGATCACCAAACAATGCCTGAGCCTGGGCACGGCCGGTCGCGGTAAAACTCGTGACCAGCAAAGGATGTTGGGGGAAATCCCGGTGCAGGGTTTTCACCAGCGGAGCCGCGGCACGGATCTCGCCCAGCGAAGCGCCGTGTATCCAAATGACTTCATTGCGTGGCAGCAGCGGCGAACTGCCGAAGCGTTCGCCGAGCTTGTCGGCATGGCCCGTTTGCCGCAGGCTGCGCCACATGAGCCAGCCCAGCGCGAAGGGTGCAATCAGCAGCAGCGTCAGAGTGTAGAAAAACCGCACGATTATTTCTTGAGGGCCGCGATCAGATTCGTGGTGGACAAACCCTCCACATATTTCAGAATCCGCACCTCACCGCCATTGCGGGTGACGCATCCATACCCGGCCACCTGTTCCGGTTTGTAGTCACCGCCTTTCACCAGGATATCCGGCAGCACTTTGCAGATCAGCCGTTCGGGTGTGTCCTCTGAAAACGACACCACCCAGTCCACGCACGACAGTGCTGCCAGCACCTGCATGCGGTTAGCCAGCGTATTGATTGGACGGTTCGCGCCCTTCAGGCGTTTCACCGAAGCATCGTCATTCACCGCCACGATCAGGCGGTCGCCGAGTTTGCGCGCCTGCGCAAGATAGCTCACATGACCCGCATGCAGGATATCGAATACGCCATTGGTCATGACGATGCGTTCACCCTGGCTGCGGGCATGCGTCACCGCATCCATGACCGCACTTTCGGTGAGCACACCGCCGCCGTTGCGGCTGTGCGCGGCGAGGCGCAATTCCGCCGGCGTAACCGTGGCGGCGCCGAGTTTCGCCACCACCAGACCCGCCGCGAGATTCGCGAGCGCTGCGGCGCCGGGGAAGGAAAGTTTCGCCCCCAGGCCGGCGGCCAGCAGTGCAATCACCGTGTCGCCGGCGCCAGTGACATCGGAAACTTCCAGTGCCTGGGTGGGTAGATGCAACGGCGGCTGGCCGGATTCCAGCAGCGTCATGCCGTGCTCGCCACGCGTCACCAGCAAGGCATGCAACTGCAAATCATTGCGCAGTTTTTCACCTTTCTGGACGAAGGTGGTTTCGTCCGGGCATTCACCCACCACGGCTTCCAGTTCCGCGTGGTTCGGCGTGATGGCCGTGGCACCTGTATATATGTCGAAATTCCGGCCTTTCGGGTCCACCAGCACCGGCTTGCCGGCGGCGCGCGCCGTGGCAATGAGTTCCTGAATCGCGCTCAGGCTGCCTTTGCCGTAATCCGAAAGGATCACGATATCGGCATCCACCAATGCCTGCTTGAATGCCGGCAACAGCGGCGCGCCGGTGAAACTTCCGAAGGTCTCCTCGAAATCCAGACGGATCAACTGTTGATGGCGCGACAGCACCCGCAGTTTGGTGGTGGTGGTGGCATTTTTGAGGCGGGTGAATTTGCAGTGCACACCGCGTCTTTCCATGGATGTCTTGAGCTCATCCGCGAGCGCGTCGTCGCCGGTAATGCCCAGCACGGTGCAATGTGCGCCCAGACTCGCCAGGTTCACGGCCACGTTGCCGGCGCCACCGGGGCGTGCTTCTGTCTCGCGCACGTGTACCACCGGCACCGGCGCCTCCGGAGAGATGCGGCCCGTGGCGCCGAACCAGTAACGGTCCAGCATCACGTCGCCCGCCACCAGCACACGCACCTTGTCGAACTGCGGGATGCCGATATTCATGGAAGCCCCGGCGAATCTGGAAAATGCGCCGCATCATAACATGGGCTAAACGCCTGCCGGATGCCTGTACCGGGCGCATCGGGGCCGCTACACTGACGCCCCATGCGCTATAAACCACCGCACGCATGCAATACAGTTTGCTGAAACCACGGTACTGGCCCACTTGGCTGTTGCTCGGCTTCATGCGGCTGATGGTATGGCTTCCATATACGCTGCAACTGGGCGTCGGCTACGGCATCGGACATTTGTCGCGCTTTGTGGCCGGCCGGCGCTGGCGCATCACGTTGACCAACTTGCAGATGTGTTTTCCGGAACTGGATGAGAAGGTACGCCGGCGGATTGCCAAAAAACATTTCGCTTCCCTCGGCATGGGCATAATTGAATTCGGCATGTGCTGGTGGATGAGTGAAAGACGTTTGCACCGTCTGGCGCGCGAAGTGTGCGGTGTGGAACATCTACAGGCGGCGCGCGCACAGGGACATGGCGTGCTGCTGCTCGCGGGTCATTTTACCCAGCTTGAAATGGTCGGCCGTATCCTTGGTCTCCAAACTGACTTGTATTTGATGTACCGGCCTATCCCCAACCCGGTTATCGAGGAAGTCATGCGCGGCAACCGCGAGCGACTGTTCGACCGCGCCATTTCGCGCAGCGACGTACGCCTACTGCTCAAGAGTCTCAAGGAAGGTAAACCCATCTGGTACGCCATTGATCAGGGCTACCGCGGCAAGGGCAGTATCCTGGTACCGTTCTTCGGCATCCTAGCGCCCACTAGCCCTGCGCTTTCACGCGTGGCGCAGGCCAGCCGCGCGCCGGTGGTGCCGTTTTTTGGCGAACGCCTGCCCGGAACCCGCGGTTACCGCCTGACTATCTATCCAGCATTGGAAAACTTTCCCACCGACGATCCCGTGGCAGATACACTGCGCATCAATAAATTGTTGGAAGAAAACATTCGCCGCGCGCCGGAGCAGTATCTGTGGAGTCATGATCGTTTCAAGGTCGTGCCACGAGACTAAACAACCCTCGCCTCCAAGGCGATGGGTTTATGAGGCGTCAGCTGGAAGCAGGCCTTTGAATATCACCACCTCTCCCGCTGGCGGGAGAGGGCTGGGGTGAGGGTGGATTGAATCGATCACCCCTCACCCTTTCAGGCTTCGCTTCCCAGCTTCGCCTGCAGGCGAGGGGTTTCCACCATTCCCGATAGTGACATTAATCATCCGGGTTTGTTGTTATAGCCCCCGAGCAACGCTGCCCAAGCGTGCCCTTCCGTGAAACCCGGAACAGCAAACTTGCATAGCGAACGCAGCAGACGTTTAAGATTCGCTTCCTGCCACCGCACACTCGATGGACGGCATTCACCGCGGTCGAAATCAACCAAATACACATCATTGCGCCCGTCTACAAGAATGTTGTGGGCGTTAAGGTCCGCATGATAGACGCCGGCGTTGTGGAAATGGCGGATGCAGGTGCCGATTTTGCGCCAGGGTAGGAACTCGATGCTGGTATCTTTCAGTCGTGCTGCCAGCGAGCGGGTATCCGGAATCAGGAGCGTGATCAGGTCACCGCGATACGCGGGTCCATGGCGTGTCACCTGTGCCGCAACCGGCTGCGGCACCGGTAGGCCCTCCCTATATAGCTCCGACAGCAGCTTCCATTCACACCAGGGCCGGGTGTTCTCCAGCCCCTGCCAGAGGTAATAATCCCGGCTGAAATGCCGCACTAGGCCGCCGCGGCGGTAATGCCGCAATACCCACGCTTCCTCACCTTCTGCCACGATCCAAGTATTGCCACGCCCGCCCGCCGCACCGCGCAACGTCGCATGCCGTGCCCAGTGACGCGGCGAGAACAGTTCTTCGCCCGCGTGGCTTGTGAGCGCATCATCGTATAGGATAAACCGCCGTTTTGTGATGAGTGTTTGCGTTGTCATCCGTCATGCCCCAATCGCTGCAAGCCCCGGCTTCGGTCTGCATCCTGCGGCTCTCGGCCGTCGGCGATGTGTGTCATACCTTACCGGTGGTGCGCAGTCTCCAGGCCGCCTGGCCCGAAACGCGCTTCACCTGGATCATCGGCCGGCTGGAAGCCAGTCTGGTGGGGGACATCCCCGGCATCGAGTTTATCATCTTCGATAAATCCAGAGGCCTCGACGCCTATCGCGAACTACGGCGCACCCTGCGTGGCCGAAAATTCAACTTGCTGCTGCACATGCAAATGTCCTTGCGCGCAAGCCTCGCGAGCATCACGGCGGTGCGCGCGCCCGTGAAACTGGGATTCGACCGCCAACGCGCCCATGATTGGCAGTGGCTGTTCACCAACCGGCGGATCCCCTATAAACCTCATCAGCATGTGATGGACAGCTTCTTCGGTTTTGCCGAGGCCTGTGGCATTAGTGAACGGCTGCTGCGCTGGGACATTCCGATATCTGAGGAAGCACAGGCTTTCGCCCAAATACGGATACCGGACAATGTTCCGACGCTGGTCATCAGCCCCTGTGCCAACGCACGCTTCCGCAATTTCCGCAACTGGCGCCCCGAACGCTATGCGGAGGTCGCCGACTATGCGACCGATAAACTCGGGCTGCGCATTATCCTGAGCGGCGGTCCCAGTGCTGTCGAGCGCGAATACGGCGCGGCCGTCATGCAGGCTGTACACACCAAACCCGAGAATCTCATCGGAAAGACCAACCTCAAACAACTGCTGGCGCTGCTCGCGCGCGCCACGGCGCTGATTTCACCTGACTCGGGTCCGGTACATATGGCGACCGCTGCCGGCACGCCGGTCATTGGTCTGTACGCCAGCACTAATCCGGACCGTGCCGGCCCGTATTTAAGCCAGCGTTGGTGCGTGAACCGTTATCCTGACGCGCTGCGCAAATTCAATCAGCAGGAGCCCGACACCGCGCCCTGGGGCACACGGGTACGTGATCCGCTCGCGATGGATTTGATCAGTGTTGCAGATGTCACAAGCAAGCTTGATGAATTGATGACGGCGCGCCAGCATCGAATCTATGCTTCCTTAAGACCCTGTACTTAACCCTGCATAGGCGGCGTATCGCGGTGCTGGCTGGTTGCTTGGACATGCCGCGCATCGCGATGCCGCGCCAAGGACCTTCGGTGGGCGATGTCACAGGCAAGCGGATGAATTGATGGCAGCGCGCAAGGGCGGTGAACTATTACTTCAAATAGCCTGATTGTGGGAGCGGCGGTCCCCGTCGCGAAATCGCGGTCAGCACGACCGCTCCACTCTCGCTCCTCACGTCTTATCATTCTCCTTATGCGGTAATGTGAGCACAGCTTCCAGCCCTCCTTGAGGATGATTTCGCAGGACAAGCGTTCCACCGTGAAGCGTTGCGATGTTGCGCGCAATACCCAGGCCCAGACCGGTGCCGCCGCCCGCCTGACTGCGGGCTTCCTCCAGACGATAATAGGGTTCAAACACTTTCTCTAACTGGTTTTCCGGGATGCCACAGCCGGCGTCACGTACATGGATGGTTACAGACGCATCGCTGTCTTCAACGCTGATGTCCGCACGTTCGCCGTAGCGCACGGCATTGCCGACCAGATTATCGAGACAGCGCCGCAATGCTTGCGGGCGGCCGTTAAACACGCGATGGATGCGGCCTTGCAGACCCACCGTCTGGCCGGTTTCCACCGCGTCTGCCTGCATGCTTTCCAGCAGCGCCATGAGGTCAACGGGCTGTGGCGGTTCACTGATCTCGAGTCCACGCAGGAAATCCAGTGTGGCATTGGTCATGTTCTCCATGTCCTGCAGGTCGCGCACCAGCTTGCCCTTCAGGGTTTCATCTTCGAGTAGCTCCGCCCGCAGCCGCATGCGGGTGATGGGCGTCTTGAGATCGTGAGAAATGGCGGTCA
>JBOIAY010000065.1:0-2958 GCA_050739255.1 Gammaproteobacteria bacterium | reverse complement strand
GTCATCATCATTGATCACGGAGAGCGCAAGCTCGACGGCCCGCTTGCGGAAATCAATGCGCAGTCTGAGCGCAGCGTCATCGTGGACTATGAAGGTGATCTGGGTGCGTGGCAGGAGCTGCCGGGCGTCGTCGCCGCAGATGATGCCGGCCAGCATGCGGAACTACGCCTCGCACACGGCGCCGATACCCAGGCGCTGCTCCGCATTCTCGTCGAGCGCGTGCGCATTCGGCGCTTCGATACCCGCGAAGCCTCGCTCAAGCAGATTTTCCTGAATTCAGTGGGTAACGAACATGAGGTTGCATAACGCGTGGCTGGTCGCACAGCGGGATTACGTGGCCTACGTGCTGCGCCGACGTTTCTGGGTGAGCTTGCTGCTGACGCCAGTGATTCTGCTGGCCATTATGCTGGTGCCGGCGCTGATCCAGCATTTCAGCAACGCGCACGACTACGCGGTGGTGGACCATTCCGGCTGGTTGTTGCCGGCCGTCGAGCAGCGCATCGCTGGCGAGGATTACGCCGAACTGCTGGCCTTGGCCGCGCGCCTACCCGCGCCAGCGCGGCGAACCTTGCCGCCGGTGCTCGCCGCGATCGCGCCGGATGCAGCGAAGCTGGATCGGCAAAATCGCGAGTCCCTGGCACAGGCGCTGGTCGCTGGCATCCCCGCCCCCACTGCACCGGCCGCGCTGGCGATCTGGCAACACCGAACAGCGCTCGCTCAGTGGTACATGGGGCTCACGCCCGAGGCGGCGTCCGGTGTGGACCGGAACCTTTCGATCGCACGCTTCCATTTAGTCAAGCGGGCGCCGGACTCACTGCACGCCGCGGTGGCGCAAGGCAATCTTTACGGGTATTTCATCCTGCCTGCCGATCCGCTCGCACCCGATGCGCAATTTGTCTATGCCTCCCACAATCTGACCAATACCGATTTGCGCGACTGGTTCAGCGCCAAGGTATCAGCGGTAGTGCAGGCGCGTCGTGCATCGCAGGCCGGGCTGAGTGCGGAACAGGCCAAACTGATTGGCCAGACGGTGAGTTTTGACAACCAGCTTGTCACGAAGCACGGACAGACCACCGCGACTCTTGCGGAACAGGCCGCGCAATGGTTGCCGGTCGGCTATGTCTATCTGCTGTTCATCTCAATCATGCAGATCGCGCAATTGCTGATGATGTCAACAATCGAGGAGAAATCCAACCGCATCGCGGAAATGCTGCTGGCCGCGTTGGAGCCTTCCGACATCATGGCCGGGAAGACGCTCGGCGTGGCGTGCGTCGGCGTGACTCTGGTGGGTGGGTGGCTGATTCTGATTCTCGGATTGCTTGCGGCTTTCGGCAGCGCGTTTCATCTCGGCGGCTTTGCCGGCGCGATTCTCGCTGGTATCAGCGCTTGGAACATCATCTGGTTCCTGGTGTATTTCGTGTTGGGCTTCCTGTTATATGCCGCGGTAACCGGCGCCATCGGTGCGGCGGTCAACAATATTCGCGAAGCGCAGCCTTACATGACGCCGGTGATGTTGTTCATGATCCTGCCGCTGATCCTAATGGTGCCGGTGGCGCAGGATCCTACAGCGCTGTGGGCGCGGGTGTTGTCCTATGTGCCACCGCTCACACCGTTTCTAATGATGAGCCGTTCGGGTGCGCCGCCGCCGGAGATTGATTACATACTAACCACGGCGCTGCTGCTGGTCACCGTGATCCTTGCACTGTATCTGTCCGGGCGTATCTTCAGAATCGGATTGCTCAATACCGGCGCGCCCCCCAAGTTCAGTGAAATGCTATCGTGGGCGCGCAAGCCGAAAGTGACCGCTGCACCTTGACCAGGGCCACAGCTGTTACCAGATCTAGATTGTCTTAACGTTTACGAATTCATGGATGCCGTGGTACACGAATTGAGAACCATCACAGTCCCGCATACAACCGCAGGATGGCGACGAACGCATCCGGCACCGGACGCGAAGTGCCGGCGGGCTGAGTGACGTATTGCAAGTCGGGCTGCAATGCGAAATGGCTGCCAAAATTCCACAGATAATTTATTTCGTAGCTGGTCTCCGGCCGCAATCCGGTGCTGGTACGCACCCAGGCACGGGAAATGCTCGTGGACAGGATGTCCTGCGGATGATTCGGCACCAGGCCCTGGAGCGCCAATCCACCGCCCAGATAATAAGGGCTGATGCTGACCTGTGGCGGACTGGCGCCGATTTGCGCAAACACATGGGTTTGTGTGGCTCCGAACAGCGGCGCCAGCTGCTGACTCATGATTACATACGTGCCCCAGGTGCTGGCCGGACCGCCATCACGGGCCGGATCGGGTTGGCTGTATTGCCACACGCCCAACTTTAGTGTTTGCGTCGGATTCGCCCAGGATGGAGCCTGGTGTCCGATTTCCGCGATCGCCATATAGCCGTGACCGAACAACTGGCCGCGGTTTTCCGGATGGCCCTGAAACAGACCGAATTCCGTAACCCAGTCTCCCCAACCGTCGCTCAGGATCATCCCGGCGCCGGGTTTCGCATACGTCGAGGTCGGCGCATTGCCGCTGATAGTGGGGATGATCCCCAAAGAGGCATTGCTGATCTGGTCGGCATAGGGAACCTGCGCAAAATAATTGTTCAGGTCAATGTAGCCAGCACGCAGTTTCAGGTCCGTATGCCCGAGGTATTGCCGGAACCAGAATTCGTAAACGCGGTTCCCGGATGGTGCGGCGATATTGCTCACCCCCTGAAAATCTCCGACCAAAGTACCGCTGGGATCACCACTGGTGATGTGCTGCAGGTCCAGCCAAAACCAGCCACCGTCCCAGAGCCCGAGATTCTGGGTTCCCAGACCGAAACTGGCATCCACCAGGGTGTCGTACACCGTGCCTTGGGAAAGTCCGCCGCTCAGATCGCTGACGGATTCGGAGGTGACATTCAGGCTGAAGCTGGTTCCGGGGGCGACGAAATGATGAGGTGCGGCCAAG
>JBOIAY010000064.1:0-5088 GCA_050739255.1 Gammaproteobacteria bacterium | reverse complement strand
GTCGTCGCGCTTCCATTTATCGGCCGGGAAGTCATCGTGGATGCGGTGAAATACGGCGACAAGGTCATGCAGCCCTGGCTGCAGTGGTTGCCTCACCCGATGGCCTGGGCCTGCCTGACCGGTATCGGCAGTTTCGCAGCCTGCCTGGGCTTGTTGTTCGGGGTCTGGCCGCGCCTTGCGGCCGCAACGGAAGCGGCCATGTTGGGACTCATCACCGTCGCCTACTGGGCTCCCGATCTTTACACCGGCCGGACCGCCACCACCGCTTTGATCATTTCATTCCTGATCACCGCCGGCGTCTGGCTCGTCGCTGACACATATCGCGATGTGCCGTGGTTTGCAAGCGGACGGCCAGTCTGGAAAATGTAATATTACGAAATTAAAGGAAAGAGCAGACAGATTGAACTGATAAAGGAAACCCAATGGGAATCAATGGGTCAGAGTAAAGCAGCCCCGGTTTCACGGACATATGATTAAGAAACGGTAGCACGTTGCGTTTCATAGTGCACCGAAAGAAGAAATGGGGTCTTGTATTGATACATGCACCTTAACGGGGTAACGGTAATCGGGACCAGGCCACGGTTTTCCGTAAGCAGCAGCAAAAAAACCAAGATGACTTTATCAATGAATTTGACAACCAGAACAATCCAATGACAACAACGGGCAGGTACTGCAATCCGAACAGCCGGTGCTGGTGGATTACTGGGCAGAATGCTGTGCGCCCTGCAAGGCTATGGCGCCGGTGCTGGGCGAAGTGGCGGAGGAATATCGCGACTGGCTGCATGTGGTGAAGGTGAATGTGGAGCAGGAGCCGCAGATTGCGCGCCACTACGGCGTGCCCAGCCAGCCGACGCTGATGCTGTTCAAGCACGGCTCGGTGGAAGCCCAGAAAACCGGCGCCTTGTCCAAGTCCCAGCTCAAGGCCTTAATCGAACTGAATCTGTAGTTGTATTCTGCTGGCTGGTGCAAAGAATAATCGGAGAGCACATGAAACCGACGAGTCGTCCGAATGGCAAGACCGCTGCAGCGAACATCACCCAGCGGATCAAAGCGCTGGGGGATTGGCGAGGAGAGACGCTCGCGCAGGTTCGTAAGCTCATCCACGCGGCCGACCCCAAGATCCAGGAGGAATGGAAATGGATGGGAACCCCGGTCTGGTCGCATGACGGCATCGTTTGCACCGGGGAATCGTACCAGCAGGTCGTGAAGCTCACCTTCGCACGCGGCGCCTCCCTCAAAGACCCGAAGAAGCTCTTCAACTCCAGCCTGGAAGGCAACACGCGGCGTGCAATTGACTTGCGTGAAGGGGAAAAGATCAACGCAACAGCTTTCAAACAACTCATCCGTGCTGCGGTGGTGGCCAACACCACCGCACGCGCTAAGCGAGCCGCCAAGAAGAAGTAAAGCTGGCTATGAATATTTGTACCTTTCAAAAGCGCGCCGTGCACCGGCAGCTTGATGTCGATGCATTGGCGTTCTTCCGCAGCACCTTGGATGTTCAGTGATCCGCTTCGGCGGTTTCCTGCGATGAGACCGCGCGCCATTCGCCAGCCTGTTTAACGAACACATCGGTAAACCGCCACGTGGCGCGCTCGTGACCACCGGCGGACAGCGTACCGCGACCGGTAACCACGGCGGTGTCGCCGTAGACGCGCACTTTCTCTTCGCTCAGCGTTTGGGTGACGTGCCGCATGCGCAGGTTGGGCGCGCGCAGCGCATCGGCGCGGTTGCGCAGCTTTCCCTGATAATTGATGTCCAGATAATCCCCGCCGAGTATCCGTTGCAGAACCGGGATATCTCGTTTCTGCGCTGCCTGCAGCCAGGTTTGCTCCAGCACGAGCAGCTGCGTCAGGGTGGATGACGCGGCGTATGCATGCGCCGCTGCAAACAACAGCAAAACGATCATGACTCGCGTCAAAGTTATGGACATTTTCATGCTCCTTTGTGTTCTGCATTCAAGTGGACGATCGCGGCCTGAGATACAAATCCGTGCCATATGCCGCGACCGGTCGGTCCGCACCAAACAAAGCCTAGCCGCCCTGTGTGCTGCACGCCATGCACGCCGAGGAAAATCAGAAATAAATCAGAGTTATTAGAATCGAAGCATCATGGAAAGACCACGGTTTTCCACGGAGTCCAGGTGTTTTAATCCAGATGCACCGCAACGATCCACGGCAGAGCCATCCTCATGAGCAGTTATTCAAAACGGCTTGAGATTATCGATTGCCAGCGTTGCTCCGGCGGAAGATGAATCTCAGCCAAGGCTCCAAATGGAAAGCGCTCATCAACAGGTACATCAAGCACATTTCGTTGAGAGGCCATCCATTTCCTGGAGGCGGGCAGAGCATATTCGGCATGCTGCCGCCATGGAGCCATGAAAGTAATGCCATGATTGCAAATGTCGGCGCGGCCGCGAGACACAACCAGTCGGTCGCGCGAACGGTAGTAAGTCTTTCATCATGCTGCAGCCATTGGGGTGGGTAGAGAGCAGTAGGCTTCATGATCGTTGGTCCTGCGATTGCCTCAAGAAAGGCGTTCAGTGCCTGTCGTACTCGTCACTTCGGCGCCACCACATGCCTGTCTCGTTGCGTCCGAGTGGCGCGCGGTCGAGCCACTGGTACATGCCCCAGCGGCCGTCCAATCCGCGCGCATAGGTGGAATAGGTGTGATAAACGGCGCCGTCCTCTAGCGCGAACGTGCTCATACCCGGCCTCTCGCGCAGGTAAGTGTTCACGTCGGTTCCCGTCATCATGGCGTTCTGAACGGGAGGCGCCTGGTCGCCGGCTTCCTTGCCCATCTGGAAGGGGAGCTGCGACGCCGGCGGCTCGCGCAGGTAGTTGTATTCGATACCGCCTTCGCGCTGTTGTTGCTCGGTGAACGAGACGTTGAAATCAGTGTTGAAGTCGCCGTGGAACGAAGACGCCCACGGGAACGTCCAGCCCATCCGTTTTTTGTATGCCTGCAGCTTGGCGAACGGCGCCCGCGAAACGGCCCACAACATCACGTCGTGATTGGCGAGATGAATCGCAAACCCGTTGAAGCCATCCGCGATCGTCGAACAGGTCGGGCAGCCCGCCTTGTAGTCGGGTCCGAACATGAAGTGGTAAACGAGGAGCTGCGAGCGCCCCTGGAAGAGGTCCGTCAGCGAGGCACCACCTTCGTCGGTTTCGAATCGATATTCCTTGTTGATCCGAACCCACGGCAGTTCTTGCCGCCGTTGCGCCAGTCCATCGCTGCGCCGTGTCAGGTCCTTCTCGGCATTGAGCAGCTCCAGCCGGGCTGCAAGCCACTCATTACGTGTTCCGGTAATATGCTGAGTCATTGCAATTCTCCTTTAGTTACTCTTTGTCGTTCGCTCAGTATTCGCTACGACGTGGTGGTTGATGGTTCTGAGATAGACTAGTACCGGACCTCGAAATGTGTGAGTAACAAGTGTGGCGGGATTCGGATGGACTCTCTGATCACGGCCGCTGGGCGCGCACTTGCAAGCGGTGATCTTCTAGGCGCACTCAAGCTCGTAGCTCTGCGTAACGACGCCCCAGCCCTGGCGCTTCGCGGCATCGCGATGGCGCGACTCGGCGATTTCGAGCGGGCGAAGGTCCTGTTGAAACGCGCTGCGAAAGCATTCAGCCCTAAAGAGGCAGTCGCTCGTGCGAGATGCGTAATCGCATTGGCTGAAATCGCGCTGGTGTCCCGTGACTTGGGGTGGCAGGCAAAGCCCTTCGAACTCGCCCTGCGGGTGTTGGAAACGCATGAGGATTTCTTGAATGCGGCACACGCGCGGCTCATCCAGGTCCGCCGGCTGGTTTTGATCGGTAAGCTCAGTGAGGCAGAACGAACACTAAGCGCACTCGATCCTTCACCTTTGCCTCCAACATTGCAGGCTGGATATGAACTAGCGGCAGCGGGGGTCGCAATCCGCCGTGTGCATGTGGCCGTGGCGGAACAAGCTCTGGCACGGGCAAAGACGGCAGCACGGAAAGCGGGAATCAGCGCTTTAGTGGCGGAAATCGAAAACGCTTCACTGGTACTGAAAGCCCCGGCTGCACGACTGGTTTCACAGGATGAAAAACGGCCGCTGGCATTGGCCGAAGTCGAGGCCTTGCTTGCTACGGACATGGTTATCGTGGATGGCTGCCGTCACAGGGTGCGCCACAAGAACTCCATAATTTCGCTCTCCAGCCGCCCGGTGCTTTTTGTGCTGGTGCGGGCGTTGGCCGAAGCCTGGCCAGGAGAAGTATCCAGAAATGCGCTTGTGACGCGGACGTTTCGTGGCAAGCAGGCCAATGAATCCTATCGGGCGCGGCTGCGTGTTGAGACGGGCCGCCTGCGCAGGACATTGCGGGCCGTAGCCGGCATTCATGCGACGGGAAATGGATTTGCATTGGTGACAAGGCGGAATCAACGCGTGGTCGTGCTCGCACCACCATTTGAAGGCGACAACGCGGCATTGCTCGCACTGCTTTCGGACGGCGAATCATGGTCCAGCTCTGCACTGGGGCTTGCCCTGGGAGCCAGCCAGCGCACTGTGCAACGCGGACTGGACTCGTTGGCGGAGTCCGGCAAAGTCCACGCATTTGGCAGGGGACCGGCCCGCCGCTGGACAGCTTCACCCTTGCCTGGAATCACGACCACTTTGTTACTCCCGGTCTCGTTACCAAGCGACTAAACTGGTCTCATGAAGAAATCACCAGCCAACATCGTCAGCGAATTTGGACCTTTCCCGGGGGCGGACAGCGTGGGCGGCGTCACCTACGACGGCAAGCAAATTTGGTCCGCTGTGGGAGACAAACTGATGGCCATCGATCCGAAGTCAGGCCAGGTCCTCCGTACTCTCGATGTGCCGGCCCGTGCCGGTACCGCATTCGATGGCGCACATCTGTATCAAATCGCCGAGGGCCGAATACAAAAGATTGATCCCGCGAACGGCCGTGTATTGAGTACCATCCCGGCGCCTGGTAGCGGCGGGGACTCCGGACTTGCTTGGGCGGAAGGTACCCTGTGGGTCGGCCAACATCGCGGCAGAAAGATCCACCAGATAGACCCTGAAACAGGCGCACTACTTCGCACCATTGAGTCGGATCGCTT
>JBOIAY010000063.1:0-9048 GCA_050739255.1 Gammaproteobacteria bacterium | reverse complement strand
TCTTCAAATCCCATAATCCTCAGCATTAGGACCTGCGACGCCAATTTATAACGGAGTCGCATGGTTCATTTTCAGGTTTGGCTTTCCCTGCCAAACCTGAAAATCCAGGGCGTGCTTCCCTGCACGCCCGCACGCCGCAGTGCCGCGAGCCCTGTCACCCCGGCCTTTGGAAAATAACTTGGCGTTTGCGTGTTCTCGACTGCCGAATCTCTGGAGGCATACAGCTCCGGCTGCTATAGCCGGTCAACCGTAGTCTCCTGGATTTGCCTGTTGCCAGCGCCAGGCGTCACGGCACATGTCATCAAGCGTGAGTTGCGTGCGCCAACCGAGCAATTTGGCGGCAAGCGCCGGGTCAGCCCAGATTGCGGTGGCATCGCCAGGACGGCGCGGCGCAAAATGATGCGGGATGCGTGTGCCGTTGACGCGTTCGAAGCTGCTAATCATTTCTAGTACCGTGGTGCCGAGTCCGGTACCGAGATTGATGATGCTGAATCGTGCGGCGTTTGCGAGATATTTCAGCGCTTCAAGATGGCCGCGAGCCAGATCCACCACATGAATATAGTCGCGGATAGCGGTGCCGTCGTGTGTCGGATAATCGTGGCCAAACACCGCAAGTTCCGGCAGGCGGCCGACAGCGACCTGGCAGATGTACGGCATGAGGTTGTTCGGCACGCCCTGGGGCGCTTCGCCGATCAGTCCGCTCGGATGCGCGCCCACCGGGTTGAAGTAGCGTAAGGCCACGGCGCGCCACTCGGGATCTGCCGCACACTGTGCCTTCAGCCGCTCTTCCACCCGCAACTTGGTTTCCCCATAAGGATTCACCGGACCCAGGGGCGCGCCTTCGGTGATGGGCGAACGCGCGGCTTCGCCGTAGACCGTGGCGGAGGAGCTGAACAACAGGCATTTGACGCCATACGTTGACATGGCGGTCATCAGTGTTTGACTGCCCGCCACGTTGTTGTCGTGGTACTTGTGCGGATCAGCCACTGATTCGGCCACGGACTTGACGCCGGCAAAGTGGATTACCGCGTCGAACTCACCAGCGGCGAACAATTTGTTGAGCGCCGGGCCGTCGCGTACATCGAGCTGATGGAATGGCAGGCTGCGGCTGGTGATTTTCGCAAGACGATCCAGCACCGCTGGCGAGCTGTTGCTGAGATTGTCCAGAATGATCACTTCGTGTCCGGTTTGCAGCAGTTCCACGCAACAGTGGGATCCGATGTAGCCGGTACCACCGGTGACCAGTACTTTCATGTCATTTTCCCCGGGGAAGAAATCGCCACGCCGTCCGCGGTGAAATTACTCAGGCCAAATCAGATTGGGCGGGTTTGGCTGGAAAACCCTGCGCCAGATCGGAGGCAGTGGCTTGGGAGGATTGCCCGCTATGAGCCAATGTTCCCAGTGCAGCAAGCCACGCTCAATGGCCGCCAAGGCGGTTTGGTAAGCCTGTCTGCCCTGCCGGTACGGATCCGCAATCTGGGTACCTGACCATCTCCCCAGCAGTTGTACCCGCCCGCGTGAAGCCGGCCAAGTAGTCACGACGGCTTGTTGCTGGCTGGTATCCATGGTGAGGATGAGCGAGGCGCGTTCGAGCATTTTCCAGGTCACTTGGCGGGCCCGATGGTCGCTGATATCAACACCCCGTTCCGCCATCAGCTCCACGGCAAGGGCACACGCCGGCGCTCCCACTGGCGCAGCGAGACCGGCTGACTCGACGCTGAATCCGGAGCGCGTAAACCGCGCCTTGAACACGGCTTCCGCCATGGGGCTGCGGCAGATATTGCCGGTGCAGAGGATGAGAAAGTGATGCGACATATCCTTATTGGGCATGAACCCGGTTCCTGTGTTGTCCACGGTGAGAAATTTACCCAGCCCCGCGATCCGTGGTAACCGCAGCAGGCCAGGGCATCTGCCCCTGATCAACTCAAGGGATCAGTTCAAGGACAGGCTGATTTGACAATATACCATAATCCGGGAAGTTGTGCCGATTCCCCAGAACAAGATAGGAGGTTCAGGCTTACTGGCCTGCTGCGCTTCCCGGCGTACCCCCCAAGTCGCGGTACAGTTTTTTAGCCGCGTCTTTCCCCGGAAAGCTCGCGCCGGACTTCAGCAAAGTCTGCAAGGTCGCTTTCGCCCCCGCATGGTCGCCCGTGCGCTCCTGCGCCACAGCCAGGTGATATTGGATGGCCGGTATGGTGGGCGCCTCCTTGGTCGCCTGTGACAGGATGGGCAGCGCCGTTTTAGCCTGCCCGTTCACAGTCAGTGCCCACCCGTAGGTATCCTTGATGCTCGCCGAGTTTGGCGCCAATTTATACACCCGTTCGGCCAATGACACCGCTTTCGGATTACCCTGTTGCGTATAAACCCAGGCCAGATTGTTCAGCGCTTCTATGCTGGACGGATACGCCTTGAGCACAAGCTGATATTGTTCCGCCGACAAATTATTTTCAGCACGATCCATGTAGTACTGGCCCAACAGCATGCGCGCGGCTTCATCATCCGGATGCTTGTTCAACCACTCCCGGAGCACATCTTTGGCATCGTTCGAGCCAGCATCACTGAAGGCCAGAAATGTCCTGACCATCGTCGGGCGGTTGTAATCAAGTTTGAGGCTGCGCTGATAGGCCTGGGCGGCTTTGGCATACGCGTGTTTCGACATGTACAAATCGCCTTCCAGGGTAAAACCTGCCGCTTGAGTAGAAGTTTGCTTCTGCAGGGTGTTCGCCAGGGAGATTGCCGCGGGCATGTCGCCATCCTGCATTTTCAGGAATGCCAACAGCGCCACGGCTGGCACCTGATCCGGTGCGGATTTGATCACCTGGTTCAGGTTCGCCTCGGCAGCCTTGAAATCCTTGTTGAGTATCTGCGCGCGGGCCAGATTGGTGCGATAAAGCGACGCTTGCGGGGCCAGCTTTACGGCCTGCTGCAACGGTTTCAGTGCATCCTTGTATTGGCCTGCATTCAGTTGCACCGCGCCCATGGCATTGAGCGCGGCGGGATTATTGGGTTCAATCTCCACCAGCTTCCTGGCGGTGTCGGATGCCTCGGTGAACTGACCGCTGCTGCTATAAACCACAATCAGTCCAACGTAAGGAATGACATATTTCGGAGCCACCGCGATAGCCTGCTTGAACCGGCTGATGGCCTGTGCCTTGTCACCCTGCGCCGCCGCAATCCTGCCCAGCGCGGTCATGGCAACGGCATTACGGGGATCTTTTTTCAACACCAGCTCATAGCGGCCAGTGGCATCCTTGTCGTGACCTTCCAGCATATCCAGGCTGCCCAGACTCAACAGCGCCGCGAGATTTTTGGGATCCAGTTTGTAGGCTTGCAGGTACTCGGTGCGCGCTTGCGCGTGCTTGCCGGCTGTAACCAGAGCGGTGCCATAGAGCAGATGTGCCGCACTGCTGTCAGGTGCTTTATGCGCATATTCAGCCGCCACCCGCACCGCTTCATCCGGGCGTTTCTCCCTCACATACGCCAGCACCATCATGCCGTAGCGTTTTGATTCCACGGATGCATCCCCGGCCGGCAGCGCTTTCAATAAACGCAAGGCCTCGTTCTCATTGCCCGCGGCAATGGCCTGACCCGCGCTGGCAAGCTGCGCATTTTGCGGGTTGGCCGCAGAACCCTCGGCTGTTTCCGACCCCGGCGCGCCGATACCCACTGCCGCCTCCCGTTGCATAAGGGCCAGCAGCTGTGAATCGGAGGGCTTGCCTGGAATCACGGGGCGCAACACATCTAGCGCCTGCTTGGAGCGGCCTTCCTGATACAGTGTCAAGGCCAACAGCTTGCGCGCCTGCGCATTTTTCTGGTCCATGCCCATCACGTTGCTCAGGAACATTTCTGCCTGGCCAAAATTGCCCTGAGCATAGTTCACGGCACCCAAGAGCAATTGCGCGGGTTCGTTGTCGGGCGCGACCTTGAGCACCTGCTGAAGTTCCGATGTCGCTTCGTTGTAATGGCCTTGTTTGTAATAAATAACGGCATGCAGATAGTGAGGATAGGGTTGCTCGGGCGCCATCTTTTCCAGCGTCTGGATATTGCCCAGCGCTTTATCGAATTTATTCTGCTGGATCTGGGAGTCGGCCAGCCGCGCCATTGCATAGAAGCGTTTCTGCGGCAGTACATCAGTTTGCTTGACGCTCAAGGCTTTCTGGTAATCTTCTTCGGCCACGGTAAAATCCCGCGTGTTGAACGCAAGATCCCCCTTGAGAGTCCAGGCATCCGCGTAGTCAGGATCAGATGCCAGGGCCTGCTGCAGGTATTTGTTGGCGGTTTCCGGATCATTCCCGATAGCCGACACTTTGGCCAGTCCCACGAGGGCTTGCGGCTCATTCGCATTGAGTGCCAGCGCCGATTGATAGGATTGCTTGGCCTGATCCATTTCTTTCAGACCCAGGTAGGCATCGCCGCGCAATGCAAGCACACGGACTTTGGTTTCTGAGAATTCGAGATTGGCAGGTGAGACGGTCTTCAGAAGTGTGGCATATTTCTGCGTGACCAAGAGCGTTTGTCCCATGGGGATGGCCCATTGGGATTTCGGAATACCGTTGGCTTGTGCATTTTGCAAGTCACTCAGGGCATCCCGTGGATTGCCGAGCATGAGCGAGGCTTTCCCGAGCAACAGCCAGGCAGTGCCGTTCTTGCTGTCGTGCTGCAGAACTTTTTTGGCCTCGATATACGCGGCACGGTATTGGCCGGCAGCCTCATATTTGACTCCGGCCGCAAGACTGCCGTGCCTGCCGCTCAGGCCACAGCCGCCCAACAACACCGCGGCGCCTATAACCAGCAGGCAGTAGCGAACGATCCATTTGTTCAGGTTTGTCATGATCATGTCTCTTTTAACTCGGTTATCGGCACGTAGGGAATGCAAAATCATCTATTATTGCATTATATACAGGCTCAGCTCGCGTCGTCAGGCTTGCTGATCCCCAGCTTGTCCATCAGATCATAAAGCGTCGGCCGGGTTACGCCGAGTAAATCGGCTACGCGTGACAGCTTGCCTTTCGCAAGTATCAGTGCTCGCTGGATGGCGCGCTTTTCGGCTTCAGCCCGGGCTTGCTGCAAAGTCAGTGTTCCCCCGGCACCGGCGGCCGCATCCAGGTTCAAATCCTTGAGCACGATCTGCTTGCCATCCGCCATGATTACCGCGCTGTTTATGGTGTTCTCCAGCTCGCGGACGTTTCCCCGCCATTCATGCAAATTGATTGCCTGCAATGTCTCTGGAGTCAGGCCGCGCAGTCGGCGGCCATGACGCATAGCCGCCTGCCTCAGAAAATGCGATGCCAGCAGTATCGCGTCTCCCGGCCGGTCCCGCAGCGGCGGAATCCTGATGACCACTTCACTGATACGGTAATACAGATCCTCCCGGAACCGCCCCTCCCTGATAAGCGCCGGCAGATCCTGGTGGGTCGCGCAGATGATGCGTACATCCACCGGAATCAGCTCACGGCCGCCGACACGTTCCACCACGCGCTCCTGGAAAAAGCGCAGCAGTTTCGCCTGCAAGGCCAGTGGCATGTCGCCAACTTCATCCAGCAACAGGGTGCCGCCATCGGCAAGCTCGATCTTGCCTTTGGTTTGTTTGTTGGCGCCGGTGTATGCGCCCTTCTCGTACCCGAACAGTTCGGACTCCAGCAGATTTTCGGGTATGGCGGCACAGTTGATCGCTCCAAAGACGGCTTCGCGTCGCGGGCTCAGACGGTGCAGCGCGCGCGCAAACAGCTCCTTGCCGGTCCCGGTTTCGCCAAGCAGCAATATGGTGGCGTTGGTGGCGCCGACCTTCTCGACCAGCCGGCATACCTTCAGCATCGGTTCGCTGTTGGTGATGATGCCGTCCAATGACGATTCGGATTGCGTCTTGAGCTTGAGATTTTGCTCTTCCAATTCATGCAACCCGAATGCGCGCGTCACGATAAGGCGCAGCACGTCCAGATCAAGCGGCTTCGAGCAAAAATCGTACGCGCCAAGGCCGATGGATTTGATGGCGTTGTCGCGGTCGCCGTTCCCGGTGATCACGATCACCTTGGTATAGGGCGCCTGTTGCAAGATCTCCTCCAGGCTTGCAAAACCTTCACTGGTGCCGGCCGGATCCGGCGGCAGGCCTAAGTCCTGCAACACTACGGCGGGCGCATGCCGGCGCAGCATGCTCAGCGCGGTCGGCCGGTCCTGGGCCAAGATCACGTTGTGGTCCTCGAAACTCCAGCGCAACTGGCTTTGCAGACCTGGGTCATCCTCAACGATGAGCAGCTTGCGCAGGGGCTGATTCACGAAACCGCCCTCACGTTGCCGGTTTGCACCACCTCATCCGTGGAAACATCCAGGGGCAAAAACAGGGTGAACAGCGTGCCACGGCCGACTGTACTGTTGACAGTCACCCGTCCGCCCAGCAACTGCACATACTCTCTTGCCTGGTAGGCGCCGATGCCCATGCCCTTGCTCGACTTGGTGGTGAAAAACGGCTTGAACAGGCGGTTGCGGATGAACTCCTCGTCCATTCCGTCGCCATCGTCCTCAACCTCTATCGCGACCTGGTGATCGGCGCGCCGCAGACGGACGTTCACATGGCCGCTTGCATGGGCCGCGTCCTGCGCATTGCGTATGACATGCCCCAGCACCGTGGCTAGCTGTTCGGCATCCGCCTGGACGCACAGCTTGTCGTTTATCGGTGTGTACACCGGTTTCGGCGCCTGCTGTCCGCACTCGGCGAGCGCTTTCGCAATCGTGTCTACAAGATGGATGCGATGGCGGACGCCTGACGGCGCATCGCCGCGCAACTGTTCGAGCAGCCGGGTGGTACGGCGCACCGAATTTTCGACCGTTGTCAGCATGTCCTCCACGAACGCCGGGTTGTGCTTGTGACGTTGTGCATTCTTAAGCAGCAAGGATTGCTGCGCCACCAGATTCTTGAGGTCATGCATCATGAATGCGGTCAGGCGATTAAAGCCCTCGAATTGCCGGGCCTCGGCCAGGTGCTGCGCGCTCTCGGCTTGCGCCAGTGTGCTGGCCACCTGGCGGCCGGCGGTGCGCAGTAGATTAATATCCTCCCAATCAATTTTACGGCGTGCCCGGGCCTGCGCCAGCACCACAAACCCCATCAGCCCGCCATCCAGTATCAAGGGCGCCATCAGCCAGGCACGCGGCAACGCGCACAACTCGGACGGCGCCGCCAGTTTCGCGTCATTCTGCGACGAGGATTGACCGAAGTCGTAGATCCACTGGCGTTCACGCATGAAATCAAACAGCGGTGCCGCGGATGCGACCCTCAGATCCACCGGTACTGGCATATTCCAGTGCGCAGCTGGCACGAAATCACCGGTTTCACTGCGCGTAAACAGCGCGCCCGCCGGGCTGTCCATGATCTGGGCCAGCGCCTGGACCGCACGCAAGCGCAATTCGCCGCTGCTCATGGACAAGGTCGCCGTCAGTCTCAGCCATTCCTCGCGGTAATCATGCCGGAAATTGAAAAAGTTCTTGTGCAGGAACATCCGCAAGCGTGACCGGGCTTGTCCCGAAAATGCGATCAGCAGCAAGAGCAGTGCCGCAAAACAAATCAGCGCGATTTCCGCCACCCGCCCCCAGTCACCGCCATACAAACGGACGTAATAGCCGCCCACGGCCGTGGCGATGATGTAAAACGCGACCACCAGCAGGCTGGTGGAATAAAACACCGCGCGGCGTGAGACGGCCACTTGCAAGGACCATTGCGCATTGCGCGCCGCGGCCACCACCAGCAGCGGCGCCACCAGCGCGTTGATGAAACCGCGCGCCGCCCAGGCACTCGGGTTGAATTGCCGGTACAAGGCCGCGTAGGAATATAGAAAGATATCGTAGGCAAACAGGATGCCCAGACCAATCACCAGGAATTTCAGCGCCCAGTGCTGTTCCGGCAGGACGTTACGGTAAAGCTGTTCCAGAAAAACCAGTCCAATCAGGGCAAGAATAAGCATACCGACGATCGGCACGCTGACTGCGAATGAGATGGCTGTGCTTTGCACAAATCCCGTAACCGGCCACAGGCAATACAACGCGAGAGCAATCCACAAGACATGGACGCCCACGCGCAAGCTGCGGATTAACCGTGACATCGCCCAGGAACTGAACAGCGCCGTCACGAAAACGAGCCAGGCGCCATACCGCAGGATTTCGGCGATCAGCACCCACGCCGCCGGTACGGTTCCCTGCCATTCGGTGTAGGCGACAAACGCGCTCCAGGCGGCGGACACCGTGATCGCAAGCATCAGCAAGGCGCCGATGCGCTGGCCACGCCAACTGCTGAGCAGCAACCCGCCACAGATCACAAATGCCGCGGCTGCGGTGAGATAACTGACGATGATGATACTGTGCATTTACGGAGGTTCCATTCCCTGTTGCATGACCCGAACCTTAAGAGCATCTAACAAAATGCCAAGCATGGGCTACAGACAGCACCTCAAATCCCCCCTGCTCCCCTTTGCAAAGGGGGAAAGCGCGTTTCGCGCGTGGGAGAATTTTAGAAAAGTATTCATTTTGTTAGGCGCTCTAAAGCTCCAATAGACCCCACAAGTCACTCAGGTATTGCTGACCGCCCTCTTGCGTGACACGGTATTGTTCCCGCCACCCTGAACAACGGTGGGTTGCGTGATCCGCATGCGCTGCTTGAGATCGGCAACCACTCGTGTTGCGGCACTCCCGTCCCACAACGCCGGCTTGCGTCCATGTTGCCAATGGCCGGCCAGGATGTCATCCAGGGTGCGCAACAGGCTGTCCGCGGTGACCAGACGATTGGTCCCCTGCGTCACCGTAATGGGTCGTTCGGTGGTGTCACGCAGCGTCAGGCAGGGTATGCCCAGATAGGTCGTCTCCTCTTGGACACCGCCCGAATCCGTAATGGTCAAACGCGCGCCGCAGACCAGATTCATGAAATCCACGTACCCCAATGGTTCGATGACTGACATGTCGGGAGCCGCTGCAAGCTTTTGCCACAGTCCGAAGCGTTCCAGATTTTTCCGGGTGCGTGGATGGACCGGAAACGCCAAGGCTATTTTCCCGGAAATCTCCACCAGT
>JBOIAY010000062.1:0-3617 GCA_050739255.1 Gammaproteobacteria bacterium | reverse complement strand
GCGGCGCTTCACGCTGTTCAAGACCAGCGACATCCTCGGTACCTATGCACACGGTACGCGCATCGGCGTGCTGGTCGAGATGCAGGGTGGTACGGCAGCACTCGCCAAAGACATCGCCATGCACGTGGCGGCCAGCAAACCCGTGTGCGTGAAGCCTGAAGATGTTTCGGCCGATGTGCTGGACGCGGAGCGCGAGATCATCCGTGCCCAGTCGGCTGACAGCGGCAAACCCGCAGCCATCATCGAAAAGATGGCGGAGGGTCGCCTCAAGAAATTCTTGGCTGAAGTAGCCCTGTTGGGACAACCCTTTGTAAAGAACCCCGATGTCAGCGTGGAAAAGCTGTTGACCCAGGCCGGCGCCAAGGTGCTGCGCTTTGCTCGCTTCGAGATAGGCGAAGGTATCGAGAAGAAGCAGGAAGATTTTGCCGCCGAGGTCAAAGCCCAGGCCGCAAAAAGCGTCTGAAATCAGCTCTTACTGCCCCCGGGTCCGGCGCCAAGCAGCACGGATTACGGTACAATTTCTGCGACCGAAGCCCCGCTTTGCGGGGCTCTGCATATCTCATACTCGCGTAGCGGATAACCCATGTCCAACCAGACGCCCGCTTACCGGCGGATACTCCTCAAGCTGAGCGGCGAAGCCCTCATGGGCGCGGCCGATTACGGCGTGGATCCCACGGTAATCATGCGTCTGGCGGAAGAAGTGCGTGAGGTGCGCGACTTGGGTGTCCAGATAGGCATGGTGATCGGCGGCGGGAATATCTTCCGCGGCGCCGGTCTGGCCCGGGCCGGTATGGACCGGGTCACCGCCGACCACATGGGCATGCTGGCCACCATCATGAACGCATTGGCCATGCAGGATGCCCTGGAACGGCTCGGTGTGTATGTGCGCGTGATGTCAGGTCTGAGCGTAAATGAAGTCTGCGAGGATTACATCCGCCGCCGCGCCATCCGGCATCTGGAAAAAGGCCGCGTGTGCGTTTTCGCCGCCGGCACCGGCAATCCGTTTTTCACCACTGACACTGCCGCCAGCCTGCGTGCCATCGAAACCGGCGCGGAACTGCTACTCAAAGCCACTAAGGTGGACGGCGTATATTCCGCCGATCCCAAGATAAACCCCAAGGCCAAACGCTATGCGCACCTGAGCTTCGATCAGGTGCTTTCCGACAAGCTCATGGTGATGGATGCCACCGCCATCGTGCTGTGCCGCGACAACAAAATTCCCCTGCGGATTTTTGATCTCAGCCGCGCCGGCGACCTGATGCGCATCGTCCTGGGCGCGCAGGACGTGGGCACGCTGGTGGATAATGGAGTGCAATCATGATTGACGACATGAAGAAGAAGTCTACCGAGCGCATGCACAAAAGCGTGGCCACGCTCACGGACGCTCTGGCACGCTTGCGCACCGGTCGCGCCCATGTCAGTTTGCTGGATCATTTGCGCGTGTCGTATTACGGCTCTGACGTGCCGCTCAATCAGGTAGCCAACGTGGCGGCGGGCGACGCGCGCACTCTGACCATCACGCCTTGGGAAAAACAGATGATCCCGGTGATCGAGAAGGCAATCATGACTTCTGATCTTGGCCTGACACCGGCCACTGCCGGAAACGTGATCCGCGTACCCATGCCGCAACTCACCGAGGATCGGCGCCGTGAAATCATCAAGGTGGCGCGCCAGGAAGCCGAAGCTGCGCGGGTGGCGGTGCGCAATGTGCGCCGCGACGCCAACACCGAACTCAAGGCTTGGCTCAAAGATAAAAAGGTCACGGAGGATCAGGAACACCGCGCCCAGGAAGACATCCAGAAACTCACCGACCGAAATATCGCCGAGATTGACAAGATACTCGCTGTCAAGGAAGCGGAACTCCTGGAGGTGTGATGCGATGCCCGCACGCGGCGTCCATCGTGCCGCGCATCATCCAGGCGAGGAGTGTGACAGCATGACCAAGACCGAGATCCTCACTCGCCCGAAACACGTCGCGATCATCGTGGATGGCAATGGCCGCTGGGCCAAACGCCGGTTGTTGCCGCACCTGGCCGGTTATCGGGCCGGACTCACTGCTGGCTACGGCGGACGCTGGGACATCGTGCAAGCGCTGAGACATTTCGCTGCGCAGGCGGCACAGGGCCGGGTCCTGCCCAATGAGATTGATGAATCCAGTGTTTCACAGTGCCTGGCACTGGCGGAACTGCCGGATCCGGATTTGTTCATTCGTACCGGTGGCGAACAGCGCATCAGCAATTTCCTGCTAAGGAACCTTGCTTACACGGAACTGTGTTTAACCGAAAGTTTGTGGCCGGATTTCGATGCGCAGGCACACGATGAAGCGCTGCGCTGGCATAGCTCGCGTCAGCGACGCTTTCGCAGCACATCGGAGCAGACACAAGGGGATCCGGGTGCTTAAACAACGCATCATTACAGCGTTGGTCCTGTTGCCGCTGGCGATATTGCTGGTGTTGCTGGCGCCCACTTGGGTGCTGGCGCTGGTCACGGGCCTCGTGGCGCTTGCAGCCACCTGGGAATGGACCAGCTTGAGCGGTGAAACCGCGGAACTGCTGAAAATCAGCCGCATCATTCTGGTGGCTATGCTGCTGTATCTGCTGTGGCTGGCTCGGCGGGATCTGCTGATCCTCTGGGTTATGGCGCTGGTGGCGCTGGCATGGTGGCTGTTTGCGGTCTTCTGGGTATTTCTGTGGCGGCGGGAATTTCCCCGCCCGATAAAGCTGTTGTGCGGACTCCTGACGCTTGTCCCCGCCTGGCTGGCGGCAGTGGCCTTGCACGAAAGTCCGCACGGGCCGGTCAAGCTCCTGTTCCTGCTGGCGCTCATCTGGGCGGCGGACATCGCCGCGTATTTCGCCGGCCGGGCCTTTGGCCGCCACAAACTGACCCCCGCGGTGAGTCCCGGCAAAACCTGGGAAGGCGTTGTGGGTGGTACCCTCGCCATGCTGGCGGTGGCGCTGCTGGGCGTCTGGTGGGCGCTGCCGACAAGCGGATATTTCCTCATTCTTATATGTCTATTGACGGGATGGTTGTCCATCGTGGGAGACCTTTCCGAAAGCCTGTTCAAACGTCAGGCTGGCGTCAAGGACAGTGGCACCCTGTTTCCAGGTCACGGGGGCGTGCTGGATCGTATTGATAGCCTGACCGTGGCGGTGCCGGTCTTCTGGCTCGGCTTGGCGCTGCTGGAGAAACTGAAATGAACGACACCAATATCAATGCCGCACGCACGCAGAACATGGCTGCTATCAGGTCGGATGAGCGGACCGTATGAGTATTCTGATCAGCATCGTGGCGTTTATGGTAGCCATTGGCGTGCTGGTCACAGTACATGAGTTCGGCCACTTTATCGTGGCGCGTTATCTTGGCATCAGGGTGCTGCGGTTTTCCGTGGGCTTCGGCAAACCTTTGTTGCGCTGGCAACGCCGTCCCGATTCGACCGAGTATGTAATTGCCTGGCTGCCTCTGGGCGGATACAACAAGTTCCTCGATGAGCGCGAAGGTGAGGTGCCGGAGTCTGAAAAGCACCTGGCGTTCAACCGTCAGCCATTGGCGAAACGCTTTCCGGTCGTGCTGGCGGGCCCGGCGTTCAACCTGCTGTTCGCGGTGCTGGCCTATTGGGT
>JBOIAY010000061.1:0-4456 GCA_050739255.1 Gammaproteobacteria bacterium | reverse complement strand
GCGAAGGTGAGGTGCCGGAGTCTGAAAAGCACCTGGCGTTCAACCGTCAGCCATTGGCGAAACGCTTTCCGGTCGTGCTGGCGGGCCCGGCGTTCAACCTGCTGTTCGCGGTGCTGGCCTATTGGGTAATTTTCATGCTCGGCATTCCCGGTATCCGGCCGATCGTGGGCGAAATACCAGCAGGCTCGCCAGCGGCGGCAGCTGGCTTCGTGCAACAGGACGAAATTCTCGCGATCAATGGCCATACCACACCCACCTGGGATACAGCCCTGGTGCGCTTGTTCGAGGGCGTAATGCAGAGCGACAGCGTGGATGTGAAGGTGCGTACGCCGGATGGCGCTGAAAAGCAGCTGGTTTTGCATGCAACCGGTTCCAGGACTCTGACCGAGCCGGGCAAGCTGATGCCGGGCTTGGGCTTGAGCCAATGGCAGCCTCAAGCGCCGCCCGTGATTGGCGCTGTGCTACCGGACGGTACTGCCAAAGCGGCCGGACTCAAGACGGGCGATGTTATCCTCAGGGTGGAAGGTGTTCCCGTCACCGGCCCCGACGAACTGGTGAAAGTTCTGCAAAACTCAGCCGGCAAGACGCTTTCTGTCGTGTTGCAGCGGGATGGCCGGAACCTGAACCTGCCTCTGCCTGTGGGGACGGCACATGAACCGGGGGGGCGGGTGGTCGGCCATATCGGCGCCCAAGTGGGTTATTCACAGACCGTGCAGCAGCGTCTGCGCTCGGAACAACGGTATAATCCCGCGGCCGCTCTGGGACAGGCAGTTGCGCGCACCGGCAACCTTGCCTGGCTCACCCTGGACGCTTCCTGGAACATGGTGATCGGCAAGGTATCGTTGCGTAACCTGAGCGGGCCGATTGCCATTGCGCAGTACGCGGGCTACACGGCGAAGAGCGGCTTGGTGCCGTTCCTGGCATTTCTCGCTATCGTGAGTATCAGCCTTGGGGTGCTGAATCTGCTGCCGATCCCGGTTCTGGACGGCGGGCACGTGCTGTTTTACATCCTGGAAGTGGTGAAAGGCTCGCCTTTATCCGCTCAGGCCGAGATGGCGGGCCAGCGTGTCGGGATCGCGCTGCTGCTGACGCTGATGTGCTTCGCCATCTACAACGACTTGATGGGTCTTTTCAGATAAGGAGGACTGCGTGGGTTTACTTAAAGGCACCGGGATCATCCTGGTCTTCCTGCTGTTCCTGGTGTTGACTGCTCCCGCTGCACGGGCGGCAGAGTCGTTCACCGTCAAGAAAATCGAGATCGTCGGTTTGCAGCGCATTTCCGAGGGCACGGTATTCGATTACCTTCCCATCAATATCGGTGATCAGATCAACGAGACGCGCATCCAGAACGCCATCCGGGCGCTTTACAAGACCGGCTTTTTCCGCGACGTGGAGATGCGCCGCAACGGTGACACCCTCATCATCATCGTGCGTGAGCGCCCGTCCATCGCGACTTTTGTCGTTACCGGTAATAAGATGGTCAAGAGCGACGACCTTTACAAGAGCCTCAACAAGGCAGGTTTGTCCCAAGGGCAAATTTTCAACCAAGTCACACTCGACGGATTTATCCAGGATCTCACGGACCAGTATTACAGTCACGGCAAATACGGGGTCATCATCAAGCCCACGGTGACCAACGTGGGGGATAACAGGGTAAACGTCGCAGTGAAGATATCTGAAGGCACGACCGCCAAAATCCGTTCCATCAATGTCGTCGGTAATCATGCTTTCAGTGAAAGCGACCTGCGTGACGTATTCAAGTTGAAGGTGGCGAGTTTCTGGATTTTCTTTGGCAGTTCCGACGAGTATGCTCGTGAGAAACTTGTGGGTGATCTGGAGTCCCTACGCTCTTTTTATATGGACCAAGGCTATGCAGATTTTACCATTGATTCGACCCAAGTGGCCATCTCGCCGGATCGCACCAGCGTTTATATCACGGTAAACATTTCAGAAGGTGGGATTTACAAGATCAAAGATGTGAAATTGTCCGGCCAGTTCGTAGTGCCAGAAGCGGTATTGAAAGAATATGAGCTGGTGAAGCCCGGCGATACCTTCTCGCTCAAGCGCGCCACGACCACCGCCGATCTGATCCAGAAGCGCTTGGGTGTGGATGGGTATGGCTTCGCCAAGGTCAATCCGATCCCGGACATTGACCGTGAGCACAAGTTGGTGTCCATTACCTTTTATATCGAATCGGGTGAGCGTGTGTATGTACGACATATCAACTTCAGCGGCAGTCCCGATACCGATGACATGGTATACCGGCGCGAAATGCGCCAGTTTGAAGGCACCTGGCTTTCAAATATTGACGTGGAGCGTTCGCGCGTGCGCTTGAATCGACTGCCCTGGGTGACCAACGCTACAGTCAAGACCGTGCGCGTGCCGGGGTCTCCTGATCTGGTGGATCTGGATTACACTTTGACCGAACGCCCTTCCGGCACAGCAAACATCGGTGTGGGTTACGGCAGTTCTTCGGGATTGATCATTGACGGCCAGATTGTGAATGCGAATTTCCTTGGTACCGGGGAACGCTTGTCCATCCAGGCAAGCCGCAGCTATATAGGCCATCAATACAATTTAAGTTTTACCAATCCGTACTGGACAGTGGACGGCATCAGCCGCACCGTGGGGTTGTTCCAGACCCAGACATCCTCGATCACCATCAACAGCGCACCGCTCTCGACTAATTCATACGGCGCGCAGCTAAGCTTCAATATCCCCCTTACGGAATACAGTGCTTGGGGCGTCGGTGGTACCTATTCTCAGAATGAACTGTTCGCAGAGCAAGGCTCATCGCAGCAATATGTGAAGTTCATCTCGAATCCCGCGAATGGCCAAGTTCTTCAGATACTAGGCGGCTGCTTGGATTCGCGTGGATTCACTTTTTTCTGTGAGTATCCGGCCTTGCGTTACAAAGCCTTCGAAGCTTCCATAAGCTATGTGCGGGATACCCGCAACCGGATCATTTTCCCGACCAGCGGAGCGCAGGAAACACTTCGCTTGACAGCCGCACTACCTGGATTTGATCAGGAATATTACATCCTGACTTATCAGCAACTGGCATTTATCCCGCTTTTTAAGGGATTTATCTACGGCATCAACGGTGTGGTAAATTACGGTGCGCCCTACGGCAAGACCGCCACCTACCCGCCCTATAAGAATTTCTTTGATGGCGGCCCCGATTCAGTGCGAGGCTGGCAGATCGGTACTCTGGGCCCGCTGGATTCGAGTGGTTACCCGTTTGGCGGTCGTGCCCAAGTGTATATGCAAAATGAGTTGATTTTGCCTAACTTCTTTGGCAAGAAAGGAGACTCAGGCGTAGCTTCCAGTCGCTGGGCGGCTTTCGTCGACGTGGGCAATGCCTTCACCGACCCCGGAGATTTCCGATGGGGGCAGTTGCGCGTATCTACTGGCGTGGCGGCCACGTTCCTGACACCACTCGGCGCCATGAAATTCAGTTATGCTTTCCCGCTGAATCCCAAACCCGGGGACCAGACGGAGCGTTTTCAGTTCACTCTCGGCGCCTATTTTTAACTATTACGGAGAATGTATATGAAATCGGTATCCAGACTGTCCATGATCCTGATGATGTTGACGGCATTCCTGTATATGGGCAGTGCATGTGCGGCTGAGACCAGGATCGGTGTGGTGGATATGGCCAAGCTTTTGCAGCAATCGCCTCAGGCACAGGTGGCAACTGCGAAGATGCATCAGATGTTTGACAGCCGCGGCAAGCAGCTACAATCCGAGCAGGACAAGATCAAGAACCTTCAGGATCAGATCAACCGCAATGGTGCGGTCATGACAGCAAGCCAGCTGCAGAATCTGCAAAATCAACTGGACAACTTGCAGCAGGATTTCAGCCGCAAGCAGGGAGATCTGCAGGCCGATATTAATACCGAGCGCAACCAGGAATTAGGTAATATCCAGCAGGCCATACTCAAAGCGGTGCATGAATTCGCCAAGAGTCAGAAATACAATCTCATCATCGGCGAAGGCGTCTTCTACGCAGATGGTACAGTTGACGTGACTGACCAAGTGTTGAGCCAGTTGCAGAAGGACTCCAAGGCGCCAGCCGGCTCAACCGCCGGTGGTGGAAACTGAGGCCGAGCGACGCGTGCCGGTGATATGTACGCTTGCTGAGTTGGCGGAACGCTGCGGCGCGACACTGCGTGGCGACGGTAGCACGCGTGTCCATGGAGTGGATACCCTGACGCATGCCGGACCCGGCACCATTACATTTCTGTCCAATCCGCACTATCGCCGTTATTTGAGTGAGACGCAGGCCGCCGCCGTAATTCTAGCTCCCGCCGATGCGGACAGTTGTCCGGTGCCGGCTTTGGTATCAACCAATCCCTATCTAGTGTATGCGCGGGTGGCGACGCTGCTTGCACCCAGGCCGCCGCTGCGCAAAGGCGTGGAGACTGGCGCCAGAGTGCATCCAGCAGCCCAGGTT
>JBOIAY010000060.1:0-16188 GCA_050739255.1 Gammaproteobacteria bacterium | reverse complement strand
GTGATGAGCCCAGATCCTGCATGTTGATGCCGAGCTGCTGGGCCTTGTTGCGGTTTATATCAATACTGAGTTGCGGGTTGTCGAATTTAAGATCGCTATCCACGTAATAGAACATACCGCTCTTGCGGGCCGCATCCATGAGCTTTTCCTGTACGGCGTAGATATCCGAGTAGGGTGCGGTGGAGCTCACCACGAATTGCACGGGCAGACCAGTAGAGCCTGGCAGCGAGGGGAAATTGACCGCAAATCCACGCAACCCCGCGATCTTGGTGAGCTTCTGCTGCACGTCTTTAGTCACGGCGAACTGGCTGACAGAACGTTCGTTCCAGGGCTTGAGAATCAGGAATGCGATGAGACTGTTGGTGCCGCCGCCAAAGCCGCCGCCGTTGATGAGCGCATAGGCGTCGCGCTGCGGAATGCCTTTGAAGATGTCTTCGACTTGCTGTCCGAATTTTTCCATGTAGGCATGGGTGGCGTCCAGCGGACCAGTGGTCTGGACGAAAACGAAACCCTGGTCTTCGGTTGGCGCGAGTTCGCTGGGCGACATGGCATAGAATGCCACGACGTTCAAAATGACAACGATGGCCACTACCACTGTCACCGGCCGCCAGTTGAGGACATTGTGGAGCCAACGCTGGTAACGTTCCTTGAGCGTGTCGAATTGGTGATTGAGCCAGGTTTCAAGCCGGCTGGTTTTACCGACGGGCGCCAAGAACTTCGAACACATCATGGGCGAGAGTGTAAGCGCGATGATACCGGAGAGGATCACCGCGGCCGCCAAGGTGAAGGCAAATTCCTGGAACAGCGAACCGGTCAGGCCGCCGATGAAGCCGATGGGCGCAAACACTGCCGCGAGCGTGATAGTCATGGCGATGACCGGAGTGGCGATCTCACGTGCACCAATGAGCGCCGCCTGGAAAGGGGTTTTGCCTGCCTCGATGTGTCGGTGCGTGTTCTCCACCACTACGATGGCATCGTCCACGACCAGGCCTATGGCCAGAACCATAGCGAGCAGCGTCAGCAGGTTGAGCGAATACCCCAGCAACAGCATGAAGAAACACACGCCGATAAGCGACAGTGGAATGGTAATCACCGGGATGATCACGGGCCGCATTGCACCAAGAAACAGGAAAATAACCACGATTACGATCAAGGCCGCTTCCACGATGGTCTTGATGACTTCGTAAATTGAGGCACTGATGAATTGGGTGGCGTCATAGACTACTTTTGTGTGCATCGAGGGCGGCAACTGCGGCTCGATGTCAGCGAGCTGTTGGCGGATCAGCTTTACGGTAGTCAGTGGATTGGCATCCGGCGTGGGGTTGATGGCCATAAATACCGATGGAATGCCGCTGAAGTTTACCGACAGATCGCGCACCTGCGAGCCAAGTTCCACCTGGGCCACATCCTTGATGCGTACCAAGTTGCCGTTCTGGCTGCGCAGCACGACGTCAGCAAAACCCTTGGGATTTTGCAGATCGGTGGTGGTGGCGATGTTCATGGACACCAGGCTGCCGCGGGTAGCCCCTGGCGCCGACAAATAGTTGTTTTGCAAAAGCGCGTTGGCTACATCGCTGGCGGTGACGCCGTAGGCAGCCATCTTCTTGGGATCCAGCCAAATGCGCATGGCGTAGGGGAAGCCGAATACCTGCGCTGAGGCTACGCCGTCCAGGGTCTGCACCTTGGGTTGCACCACACGCGTGATGTAATCGGTAATCTGGCCCAGCGACATCTGGTCCGAGTAAAAACTGATGAACATGATGGCGGTGTTGCGCACGTCCGAGGACTGGATCACCGGCGCCTGCGATTGCGGCGGAAGCACGTTTTTCACCTGGTCCACTTTGGACATGATGTCGGTGAGCGCTTTGTGGATGTCGTAGTTGAGCTTGAGATAGATAGTGATGGTACTCAGGCCCTGCGTGCTGGAGGAGGTGATGTAATCAATGCCCTCGGCGCCGGCCACGGACTACTGGATCGGCTGGGTGATAAAGCCCTGGATCACGGCGGCGCTGGCGCCGGGATACGCGGTGGTAATTGCGACCTGCCCGGTCTCGATTTTAGGATACTGGCGCAGTTCCATCTTGTTGATGGAGTTCAGCCCCAGCAGCAGGATGATGAGACTGATGACCGTCGCCAGCACCGGGCGGCGGATGAAGATGTCGGTGAAATTCATGGGCGGCGGCTCCGGCGCGTCAGTCCAGCTTCACGCTGTTGTTGATTTCCACTTGCATGCCGTTCTGCAGTTTTTGCTGGCCGGCGGTGACGATGATGTCGCCGGCCTGCAAACCCTTGGTGATGGCTACCCGGCCATCGCGTTCCTGGCCGGTGGTCACGAATTGCTGGTTGACCTTGAGTACCGGCTTGCCGTCTGCGTCCTTGCTGTCCTGCTTGACGATGAATACCGAACTGCCGTACAGGGAATAGTCCACGGCGGTGGTGGGTACAGTAACTACGGTTTGCGGCTTGCCCGCGTACACTTGTACGTTGGCGAACAGTCCGGCGCGCAGCAAGTGTTCGGGGTTGTGGATGGTGGCCTGCAGGGTCACATTATGGGTGTTGGGATCCACCGCGGAATTGATGGCGGTCAGTTCGCCCTTGAAAATCTTGCCGGGATAAGCATCCACGGTGACTTCCACGTGCTGGCCCTTGGCCAGCGCCGCCAGGTTCTGCTCCGGCAGACCGAATTGCACGTACAGCGTGCCCAGCGATTGCAGGCTGGCGATTGCGGTGCCAACCGCCAGATACTGGCCTAGATTGACGTTGCGGATGCCGATTTGTCCCGAGAACGGCGCGCGGATGGCGAGCTTCGCGATTGCAGTCTGATCATTTTCCAGATTCGACTGAGCCTGCTTGAGATTGCTTTCCGCAGTGTCCAGGTCGGATTTTGAAATCAGATGCTGTTTGATGAGCTCCCGGGCGCGCTGGTAATTGACCTGCGCCAGTTGCACCTGCGCTTTCAGGCCGATCAACTGGGCGCGTTGGCTGCTGTCATCCAGTTGCACCAGCAACTGCCCCTGCTTCACTTCAGTGCCGGATTGGAAATAGATGCCGGTAACGTTGCCGGCGAGCTGGTTGCTCACGTCCACGCCCTGCACCGGTGTGAGGTTACCCACGGAGCTGAAATACGGCTGCCAGCTTTCCTGCTGCGCAGGTGCGTCGGATACCACCACTTCCTGTTTCACATGGGAGAATTTCTTGATGGCTGCGTAGAGCTTCAGGCCCCAGATGCCATAGATGATCACGATGATGCCGACCATGATGCCGACGGTGATAATGATGCGCTTGGCCATGCAATTGTCCTCGTTTCAATATGGCTGAATGCTGGCACGGCTGGCGCCGTTTCGGTGTTTTGATTCCGCGTGATGTTTCGTGCCGGCCTGGGCCGCAGCAATGAGCGCGCGACGATGGCTGCGCAGATAATCGCGCGCGGCGGTTTGGACGGTTATGCCGAGGCCGCGCACAAACTGTTTTCCAGCGGTATTGTCACGGCTCGCGTCCACTTCGTTTTCCGATTGCTCGATCAGACCGATCTGCCGGTCCAGCTCCGCGATTCGGCCATCCAGCAGCGATTCCAGATGTCCCGGTGGCAGCAGGTGAGCAAAATACAGCGCCAGCAGAAAATTCGATTTCACCTTGTGCTCGGGCGTGGTTTTCTCAAGCGAAAGCAAGAAAGCTTTGCGGCCGGCGGCGGTCAAGTGATACAGCTTGCGGTCGGGTTTGCCCTGTTGGGTTTCTTCGTGGCAACTCACCAGCCCCTCGTCCGTGAGTTCCGCCAGGGCCGGGTATATGGAGCCGTAGCCCGCGGCACAGAAATGGCTGAAGCTGGTCTCGAAGAATTTTTTCAGGTCATAGCCGCTGGCGTCGCCGAAGGTAAGCGCTCCCAGGCACAGGTCCTTCACATTCACTTCGGGAAATCCTTGCCGGCGAGGAAAAATGAGGCGCGGATAATATATCGGCTCGATATATGGGCGCAAGCGCCATTTCGGCCCAACGGCCAGCGCCCGGATTGATTCCGAATCTTGCTGAGCTGGTGCGGACCTTTTGTCGGAGTCCCGTGGCTTTACAGGTACACTTGGCGAGGTATTTGCCTTACTCCGTCAGCCAATTCGACTTGACCGACATGGGAACCTCCACAAAAAACGCCGGCGAAGTCCGCCGTGAGCAGGCCCTGCGCTGCTACCGCGTTGGGTTTGCCTTGTTCAAGGCTGGAAAAGTACAAGAGGCCTACAAAGCCTTTGCCGAAGCCGTCAGCCGGGACGATTCGCTGGCGCAGGCTCATTATCAGCTCGGCCAGTGCCTGTGGCGCATGGAGGATACCCAGGGTGCGGCGGAGGCTTTCAATAAGGCGATCACCTGCGATGCGCGGCTCAGCGCGGCTTACCTGAGCTTGTCTCATCTGTACCGCGGCACGGGCAGGATGGAGGAGGCCACCGCAACGCTTTTGGCGATGGTGGCTGCTCGGCCTGGCGAACTGCCGCTGCATTACCAGGCAGCGGCGCTGCTCTCGGAGCTGGGTAGTCATGAGCAGGCGGCATTGATCTACGAAGCCTGCCTGCGGCGGCAGCCGCATAACGCGCGGACCCATCTTCGCCTGGGTCAGACCTATCAGAAGCTCGGACGTTTTGCAGATGCGGAGCAGGCGTTTCTGACGGCCATACGGCAGGATACCAATACCGATGCGGCTTACTGGTTGTTGGCGAATACCCGGCGCTTCCACGCAGGCGATCAGGCACTGATTGAGCGTCTGGAAGCGACAGTCAAACAGCCG
The DNA here is from genome assembly GCA_050739255.1 of Gammaproteobacteria bacterium. GTDB lineage: Bacteria > Pseudomonadota > Gammaproteobacteria > Natronospirales > REEB76 > REEB76. The sequence continues at coordinate 11,420 of JBOIAY010000060.1, read as the reverse complement.
GAAATAAGTGATGTGACCGCAGCCTGTTTGCACTTCGGCCTTGGCAAGATATATGACGACTTGGCGTCCTATGACCGTGCTTTCGAGCATTTTCATGCTGCCAATGTTCTGCATCACCGCCACATGAAATTCGACAGGCCGGCTATAGAAAATTTCGTCGATGCCTCAAAAGCGGTGTTCACCCCGGAATTGTTCCAGCGCCATCGTGCCGTTCCGACCGCGACCGGGGCCGCACCGGTGTTTGTGCTTGGTATGCTGCGCAGCGGTACGACCTTGGTCGAACGCATCCTTGCACGTCATCCTCGAGTGTATAGCGTCGGGGAAACGGAGTGGGTGGATACGCTTGCCGCGCGGCTGACTGCGGCAACCGGCATCGCTTACCCCGGTTGCGCGCAACGTTTGGACGTAGGCTCGACAGAAGCCCTGGCGCAGAAATTTCGCAGCCTGTGGCCCGCTGGTGCCCGGATCGCCGGGCGGGTGGTGGACAAGAATCCGCTCAATTTCCTCAATTTGGGATTCATCGCGCTGGTGTTTCCCGATGCCCGGATCGTGCACTGCGTGCGTGATCCCATGGATACCTGTCTATCGGTGTATTTCCAGCATTTTGCCCATCCCCGCAACAGCTATGCCTATGATCTGGAAGACATCGCGTTCTTTTACCGGCAATACGCCGCGCTCATGGCTCACTGGCGTCAAGTGTTGCCCCTGTCCCTGCATGAGGTTCGTTACGAGGAGCTGGCGATGGAACCCGAACAAGCGATTCGCGCCTTGTTGACCGCCATCGGTCTGGAGTGGGACCCCGCTTGCCTTGAGCCGCATCTCCATACCGGGGGGATTTCCACCGCGAGCCTGTGGCAAGCGCGTCAGCCCTTCTACCGGAGCTCGGTGCGGCGCTGGCGCCATTATGAGCGGCACCTGACATCCTTGCGTCAGGCTCTGGATATGGAAAGCGCTGGCCCTGAAGATTGATTTTATGCGGCCCGGCTGCACAGCAAGATTGCGCCGCGGTGTTGCGGTGCTTCAGGATTTTTGCAGGACTTGCCGCGCCATAGCGGCATGACGGCTGACCCGCAACGCGGCATGCACGGCTTCCACTATGCGGCCGTCGCGGCCGATGAGGTAGCTGACGCGTTTCACGCCAAAACCCAGCGGACCGTCACAGCCATAGGCGCGGATCACGCGCTTGTCCGTATCTGCCAGCAGCGGAAAATTCAGATGGTGGCGCGCACGAAAGCGGTCGTGGCTGGCGCTGTCCTGCGGACTGATACCCATCAGCGTCACGCCTTTGCGCACCAGATCTGGAATGAATTCACGGAAGGTACAGGCTTCGCGGGTGCAGACCGGCGTGAAATCCGCCGGATAAAAATACAACAGCACCGGTCCATGGGCCAGCAGCCCGGCAAGGTGCCGCATCTGGCCGTCCTGGTCAGGGAGTTCGAAATCGGGTGCGGTGTCGCCGGGTTTAAGCATGGTTTTCCTCATCCTGGTAGGTTGGGCATCAGTATGCCGTATCAGGGGCTGCGCGGTACGGCTGATATAATGATTCCTCTTTATAATATTTGATTCCGGAATCCGACATGAAAATCACCGTGCACGGCAGCGGCTACGTGGGGCTTGTGACCGCAGCCTGTTTCGCCAACATGGGCAAGGAGGTGTTGTGCGTGGACGTGGACAAAGCCCGGGTCGCGCGGCTCAAGCAGGGCGAAGTGCCCATCGTCGAGCCGGGGCTCGACCATCTGCTAGCGGAAGGTCTGGAGAGTGGCAGGCTTAGGTTTACCGATGTACCGGCGGAGGGTGTCCAGTTTGGTTTAGTGCAGTTCATCGCCGTGGGCACCCCGCCGGATGAGGACGGTTCCGCGGATCTCAAGCACGTGCTGCAGGTGGCCCGCAGCATCGGTGAGCACATGCCGGCCGAACGCATCGTGGTGAACAAATCCACTGTGCCAGTGGGTACGGCTGACAAGGTGCGCGAGACGATCACGGCGGAACTCAAAAAGCGTGGCAGCGCGCCGGCCTTCGATGTGGTCTCCAATCCAGAATTCCTCAAGGAAGGCAGCGCGGTGGAGGATTTCGCCCATCCAGATCGCATCGTGGTGGGCGCCGAAAGTCCGCACAGCATCGAGGTGATGCGCAACCTGTACGCGCCCTTCACTCGCAACCATGAACGCCTCATGCTCATGGCGGTGCGTGACGCGGAATTCACCAAGTACGCCGCCAATGCCATGCTGGCCTCGCGCATCAGCATGATGAACGAGTTCGCCAACATCGCCGAACGGCTCGGAGTGGACATCGAACAGGTGCGCAAGGGCATCGGTTCCGACGCGCGCATCGGTTATCCGTTCCTGTATCCAGGCGTGGGCTATGGCGGTTCCTGTTTCCCCAAGGACGTGTCGGCGCTGACGCGCACTGCGGCGAAAGCGGGTTACGAGCCGGTGTTGCTGAACGCCGTCGAGGAAGTAAATCGCCAGCAAAAAACCATACTTTTCAACAAGATAGAAAAGCATTTTAACGGGGATCTCAAAGGGCTGACGTTCGCTTTGTGGGGACTCGCCTTCAAACCCAATACCGACGACATGCGTGAGGCGCCCAGCCGCGTACTCATGGAAGCCTTGTGGAAGGCGGGGGCGAAGGTGCGTGCGTTTGATCCAGCCGCCATGCACGAGGCACAGCGTTTGTATGGCAATCAACCGCTGCTGAAACTCTGTCAATCGCAGATGGAATGTCTGGAAAGCGCCGACGCCTTGGTGGTGGTGACGGAATGGACCCAGTTTCGCAGTCCGGATTTCGAGACAGTTAAACACCTGCTCAAGCAGCCGCTGATCTTCGACGGCCGCAATGTATATGACCCGCAGCTTATGCGCGCCGCGGGGATCGTGCTTTATTCCGTGGGCCGGCCGGTAGCGGGTGCGACAAGCTGACTTGGCGAGGATTGGCGTGCGCGGTAAATGAAAAGAGCGTCCGCGGGCGCTCCTCTGAAGTGAGCTTCTCGTATCTATTTGCGCCGAACAGCGGCGAGCCGGATGATCAACAAGCAGGCCAGCGCCAGCATTCCCAGACCGCCCCCGCCGGATTTACCACCGCCGCTATTTACCGTCACCGATTGGGTCACGATGTTGTTGAGACCCTGGCCGTTGCTGCATTTCAGTGACACGCTGAAGTTACCAGCGGCATTGAAAGTCACACTGGGGTTGGGTGCATCGGAGGTGGCGGGACTGGCCGAGGGGCCGAAATTCCAATCATAGGTGACGCCACTGGAACTGCCGTTCGTCAGGCAGCCGCCCGTGAACGTCACGGCCGTGCCGGAGGTGATGGTTCCCGGAGGAATTGTGAAGCTGTTCGCCAGCGGCACCAGGTCAATGCTCAAGGTCTCCATCAGACTCGGCAAACCATAGCCAAAAGTGTTGTTTTGATTTGTACTATTCGATGCACCGTCCTGTATCAACTCAAAGGGTGTTTTGCCACTCCCCACATAGGCCGATTCCAGCAGCGCCAGCAGACCGGCGATGTGCGGCGCTGCCGCAGAAGTGCCGCAGAACGGCTCAGAGAAACTACCTGCGCCAGTGGTGTTAACGCAGTCCACACCGACGATATCCGGTTTCATGCGCATATCAGGTATCAATGGCAGATTTACTGGACCTTGGGAACTGAAGGGTTCAATTTGGCTGGTGTTGCCTGCAGGCACCGCACCCACGGTAATTTCGTACGGAAATGCCAGGGCTGGGTGGCCATAAATGCTTCCGCCCGGCGTGTTTGGATTCAGGGTAATGATGTTTGATTTTTGTGAATTGATCACCAGTTTCAACTGGTCACCCGGATTGCCCGCAACCTTGAAGATTTGCAGGTACACGGTTTGCGCAGTCATGCCTTGGTTGGTCCAGGCATTGCCCTGAACAGGCTGCGGACCGGGCGTGTTCGTCGGTTGGCTGTTGGTCTGGTTGCATGGCTGGTACGCGCCAGTACTCGTTGGCGGACCCGGATCACTGATATTGATTCCCTGGTTGCAAGCCAATGGTGCGCCGCTGGTGGAGTTGAACAGCACGATATCGTAGTCATTGGGATCATTCGGCGTGCTGCCGGGCGGCGGGCTGTCCACCCATGGATCATCCCATTCCAGTATCCAGAACACGTTATCACCGGGCTGGACCGTGAAAGATGCCTGCGTGCCGGTGCCGAAGGTCTGGGCCTGAGTGTAGGTTACTCCGTTTACCCTGACATTGACCGGCGTCGGGTTCCAGGTTCCAGCCCAAAAACCCTGGGCATCGTTGCCAGCGGCACTCACCAACTGGATAGTGGGATGGTTCATGGCGAAATTTTCTACCGCAATTGCGAACCCGCCATCCGTGAACATGGCCACACCGGGAAAACCAAGATCATCCACGATGATGTTGGCATTGATGTCGTTGGTGAAGTCGTTGAGACAGGTGACAAAATCCACCGTGGTCTGCGGACCGCAGAAACCCAACCGCTTCACGCCTGGCGCCAGGTCGTAAACGATTTCCATCATGGCCGTGCCTTCGTCACCGGAACTTTTGAAACTGCCTGCGTTATTGGGATCGTTCCAGATATTCTTCGGCAAATCGCCGGTTTTCTGGGATGAAGCGATACTGTCGTCGCCATTGGAAATCACGCCCACCGTGACACCCTGGCCGGTCCAACCTGTCGTTTGGCGGAACTGCTGTGCGCCGAGAATAGAGTCGCCTTGCGTATCCACCGAGCCGGTGCGTGGCAGTGCGCCGACATCAGGCGCCCGTTTCACAAACGCATAACGCGGCACCGTGACGCGAGTCACTTCAGAAAGCGCGGCAGCCGCGGCAAGTTTGTTCGCTGGAATCCAGGCTTGCACCACGTTCAATTCAGGGCTGATGACAACATTGGTAGCACCAATCATCGAAAGTTTAGTCTCGCCGGGCGGATTGCCGTATCTATCGAAATGCAGATACACCTGCACCTGGCCGGCGGCATTCCAGCGCACCGCCAGAGGCGAATTTTGCAGGAAGAGTTGCCGGGTAAGGGCGGTGGACATGAGCGGCGCAACGCGATGCCCGGCTGCGGCAGCCGCGATTGCCGCGAGTCTCGCATCAAGCTTGTGGGCGCCTATGACAGGTACGGCTGCGCCCGCCGCCAGTGGTGCTGCGATGACCAAAGCGGCGACGATCCTATTCAAATGCCGCGCATGCCTAGTTTGAATCATCTTGAGTACTGTCAGCGCGGATACGCGTATGTGGGTGGAGTAATGCGTGTGACGAAAGGCAACGTGGCCAGCTTATCCAGATCCTTCGGTTTGACCCAGCCCTGGACGATCTGCATGGCCGGGCTGACGACCACATTCTGTAAGCCCTGGGCCTTGAGTGTCGAAACCACCTCGGCAGAGGTAGTGACAACATATATATAGACCTGGATACGGCCTTGGGAATCACTGCGCACTGGGCCGTCAAGCTGTGCTTGCCCATTCCCGGTTCCGAGTTGTCTTGCGGCGTTGGCCAATATAGGCGCGATTTTTGCCGTGGCGGCGACGCTACCCGGAGAATCCACCTGCCTGTCGCCAGTACAACCGGCGCTAAGGAACACACACATCAAAAGGACCAGGCAGATGCACGGTCTGATATATTTTTGCATCAACAAATCCGGTATTACCTGAAAATAGGCCGCAAACCTAAGTTAAAGTCTAGCGCATACGACCCTTCCGAAAGTAGCCTGCCATTCGTTTGACGGCCCAAATGCAGCGTAGTTTTCGACGATAGTGCTGGTTTATGCGATGTATGGCGGGTGCGGCGTATGGAAAATTGGCTGTGATATGCGGCGATGCTAGAATGCCGCGCCTCGGGGCGGTAGCTCAGTTGGGAGAGCGTCGCGTTCGCAATGCGAAGGTCGAGGGTTCGATCCCCTTCCGCTCCACCAGTTTTCAAGCGCAATAATAAAGCCGGGCCGAGTCCGGTTACTGTTTTTAGCCCCGGTAGCTCAGTTGGGTGAGCACGGGGTTGTATGCGAGCACTGCTCGCAGCCGTGCGAACGCCCGTACACGATGTACGGGCAGGCGGGCATGCCATGGATGGTTCCAGCCGCTGATAATATGAGGAACCCAGGCCCCGGTAGCTCAGTTGGATAGAGCGTGCCCCTCCTAAGGGCAAGGTCGGCGGTTCAACTCCGCCCCGGGGCGCCAACCAGAGAATGTCTTGAGCAGGGCACTAGAGCTTTTGCAACAAAATTCCTCTAAAATGTTGTAAATTTGCAACACAATTACCGCACCGAGTCCCTATAAGCCGAATTCCTTTACACCTGTGGTGTTTGATTATGAAAACAATGTCATAGATTTACAACAAACCCCTTCCAATTTGATTTTCCTGTGCTATATTTCATACGTCCAAAGGGGCGGAATCAGGTTTTTCTGCCGCCTCCGATTAAGACGGAATGTGAACATAGATATTTTGGACCTCGGTGGCGTGCTACTTCACGTCTCTAAAGAGGTGGGCAAATTCCAACTCTATCAAATACGCAGGAGTCTCGGATGAACAGCAACCTAATCAACAAAGCCGTGCGTTATGCCCTGATATCAGGTGCGGCCACGGTGTTTGCGGCACCACTGGTATTCGCCCAGAACGCACCCGGTGCCGCCACTTCAAATGCAGCGCCCACGGCGCAACTCGGCCGCATCATGGTGACGGGTTCGGCGATTCCGCGCACCAGCATCGAGACCCCGGCGCCGGTCACGGTGATCACCGCCGCACAGATCAAGCAAAGCGGCCTGACCACGATTGCGGACGTCGTGCGCAGCTTGTCTGCAGACAATAGCGGCACGATTCCACTGGCGTTTACCGCCGGTTTTGCCAACGGTTCCTCCGGCGTGGCGCTGCGCGGCCTGACGGTGAACTCCACCCTGATTTTGATAGATGGGCACCGCACCACCGCGTATCCGCTGGCGGACGACGGCGAACGCTCGTTTACCGATTTGAACACCATTCCGCTGAACGCCGTGGAGCGTATCGAAGTGCTGAAAGACGGTGCCTCCTCCATCTACGGCGCCGATGCCATCGCCGGCGTCATCAATATCATTCTGTATCCGACCTATAATGGCTCGGAGGCGACCGCGCAGATCGGCACCACGCAGAAAGGCGGGGGCACTTCGACGGATTTGACCTTTATCACCGGCACCGGCAATCTGGATACGAACAACTTCAACGCGTACCTGAGCGTCGAAGCGCACACACAACAGCCGATCTATAACAATAAACGCGATTATCCGCTCAATGCCTGCGACCTGAGCCCGAGCGGCGGTTTCAATGGTTGCGTGGGCGGTAACCCCGCGGTAGGTGGGGGTAACGGCATCACCAGTTCCATTTATGGAGTGGTGGCGCCTGCGATCGTCACCGGCACCAATGCGGATGGCTCCCCCAACCTGCTCGACGGCAAGGAAATCCCCGGCACCACGTTCCAGCCACTGCGCACCTGCCCGACCCCGGTCACTTATCCGGGTACCGGCCCGGGCACCGGCACGGGCTGTACCTACAACCAGGTCAACTATGACCAAATTTCGCCGCAGACCCAGAGTGAATCTGTTGACGGCCGCATCACGGTGAATTTGGACCCGACCACCACGGCCTATCTGAATGCGAGCTATGACCAGTTCCGCATGGTGTCGCAGAGCGGCGAGGGCGCGACGGTCCGGGCCTCAACACCGGTCAATTACGGCAATGTGGTGCTGCCGCCGTTGCTGCCGAATGGCTTGGTTAACCCGAATGACCCATTTGCCACGACGGCGGGTTGCGCGGGCGTGACCAACCCCGGCCCCGCGCCGGGCGTCAACACTCCCGGCTGTCAGTATGCCAAGATTAGCTATAATTTCGGCGACCTGAAGGGGTTCGGCTGGGAAACCAACGTCAACCACGTGATGCGCATGGTTGCGGATGTGAACGGCCAGTTCAACGAGAACTGGAGTTATGACGCGGCCTTGAACCTCAATCACGCTTGGTTGAACGTGAATGATTATGGTTTCCTCTACAATCCGCAGTTGCTGTCGGATATCACGGACGGCACCTACAATTTCGTTGATCCTTCGCAAAATTCCAATGCTACCCGCGATGCCCTGTCGCCGACGATTGCGAAGACCTCAACTACCGATGAGGATTCCATTGATTTCACCGTCAACGGCTCCCTGGCGAACCTGCCGGGTGGACCCTTGGGTCTGGCGGTGGGCGGTCAGTGGCGCTATGAGGCACAGGATGATCCGAGCCTGAATCCGGGCAATGAGTTCCTGAACTTGGGCAGCGCCCAGACCATCGGTCACCGCAATGTGGCGGCCGTGTTCGCCGAGTTGGATGCGCCGGTGCTGGACTCTTTGGAGATAGACCTGTCGGCGCGCGAAGACCACTACTCGGATTTCGGTGGCGCCTTCTCACCAAAATTCGGCATCAAATGGACCCCGATCAAGCAACTGGCTTTGCGCGGCACCTATTCCCGCGGGTTCCGGGCACCGGCGTTCGCGGAGAACGGCTCCAGCTCCTCGCTGGGATTCATCACCGCTAACTTTTCGCAAATCGCACCGGCGTTTGTCAATGAGCACTGCGCGACCGTCCAGCCGAACCCAGTACCCAACCCCTGCTTGCCGAATGGGTACGCGTCAACCAGCTCGATAGGTGTTAACAGCAAGGCCAATCCGGACATCACGCCGGAACGCTCGCGCAATTACACCCTGGGCATGGTGTTCCAGCCGTTCTCTGCGTTCAGCGGCACGCTGGATTACTACAACATTTTGAAGACCAACTTGATTTCACCACCGAACACCGGCGCGTTGATCTCGGAGTATTTCGCTGGCGTGCCTCTGCAGCCGAGTCAGTATATCTTGGACATTCCGGATCCGCAGTATCCGAACGCGACGGTGAAACCGCTCCAGTTCAACGGGCTGTATTTCAACGAGAATGAACTGCGCACCAGTGGTTTTGACATCTCGCTGAATTACACCCAGAATTTCGGTGCAGTTACCTGGACCAGCAATTACAACTTCACCAAGATCCTGACTTGGTGCGAAACCCTGACAAACGGTGGTCCGTGCATTTCCATGGTGGGCACACAAGGCCCCTACAATCTGTCATCCGGTGCGGGTACACCGAAGTTCCGCTGGAACTGGGCCAATACCTTCGCCTTCGGACCGGCCAGCATTACTGCCACGGCGTACTGGGTGAGCCGCTATAACATGACCGCACCGGACGTGGCGCCGGTTGGCTTGTGCATAAGCGGCGGTACCACGGGGGATCTGCCGCCGGACTGCGGCGTGCCGGCGTTCTGGTACGTTGACCTGACCGGTAGTTATAAGCTCACCGATAACTGGTCCTTGACCGCGGGCATTCTGAACGCCACCAACAAGAGCCCGCCGTTCGATCCGATTGACTACGCGGCCAACAATTACAGCCCGACGTATGCCCAGGCGGGCGCTGTGGGCCGGTTCTACCAGCTCGGGCTGCAGGTCAAGTTCTGATAACGTCGAATCAGCGAATAACAACAAAGCAGCAATTTGAGCCTCCGGCCGAAATGGCCGGGGGCTTTTTTGTGCGCGAGGCCTGCTTACAGGCGTTTGTTGATTCCGCGTAACTTCAGGGAGGGTTCGTCCGCCGGTGCACCTGCATCGCGTACCCAGGCATTGAATGCCACGCTGATGCGTTCGCGCTGACCGTAATAGGGAGCCACTTCGTGCAGAAGGTAGGAAGGGAACAATAATAATTGTCCCGGCGCCATCTGGTAGGCGATATCACCAAACACATAAGGCGAATGGAGGTGGGCATTGCCCGGGTCCAGGTACATGCTGGCGGTGCTGCGGGCCTCCAGGAAGCGCAGGGCGCCGTTGTTGGGGCGCTCCGGCACCGGCTCCCCCGGGTCCACGCAATACACGCCCGACCAGGACGCCATGGGATGATTATGCTGGGCGGTGTAGCCTCCCTGCCGGGTCAGGTGATACCAGCTATGTTCATAAATACGCAATCCGGCCATTTCCTCGGTACTGTAGGCATTCAACTGGGCTATTACGTAACCTAGGGTTTGCAAACAGAATTGCCTGAGTGTCTGTATCTCGGGCTCGGGGTTTGAGAACAGGTCAAAACCGCTTTCATAGACCGCCACCTTGATGACCGGGGTTGGCGCGGAACTGCGCTTGCGGGCGGGGTCCTGTTCCCATCGCAAAAATAGTTCGCGCAGCCGCCGGTTCAGATCCTGGCAGCCCGGCATGACTGTCTGGATGATGGGGGAGGCAAAGACCTGCTGAATGGTGATGCCCGGGCGGTTCATGGAGAGCATGTCGGCTTGCCAGGGTTGGAGATTGGGGACATATTAAAAGCAGCCTTGGCGACTTACAATTGACATGGGCATAAATGTGCGGCATGCAGAGGAAAATGAACATGCAGGCGACCCGGCGACATACCATCGAGGGGCGCGAAGTACGAGTCTATGACGGCCTGCTGGCGGCGAATGATATTCGCAGTTTGACTGCGGCCCTCGAAGCCGGGGCATTCACCCGCAACGAATATGCCAAACCCGAGACCGCCAGTTTTCGCCACTGGGCGCTGAATATCCCCCTGGAAACCGCTGCCCGGCTGCCGGTTTACCAACCTACGCTGACGGCGGCCACAGAATTTGCCGGCAAGGCTGCGCATAAGATATATCGTTGCTACTGCAATCATGCCGCCTATGGCGACATGCTCTTTACCCACACGGATTGCCTGCCGGGTGCCCGCGAGTTGACTGCCCTGTGGTTCATTGCCCCGGAATGGAACGTGGAATGGGGTGGCGAGACGCTGTTCTTCGATTCCGGCATGGATGCCCAGCTTGCGGTCAGTCCCCGGCCCGGCCGGCTGGTGCTGTTCGATGGCTCCCTCACGCATGTGGGACGCCCACCCAACCGTATCTGTTATGCACCTCGTTATACTTTGGCTTTCAAGCTTGAACCGCTGAATAAATCCGCCGGATAAACTCGTCTGCGTTTTGTGGAAACGGTGTCCGATGTGCACGGATGTACAAGTGTTGTGGGAGGCAGGGGCGCAACGCAATGCGTGGCGCGGAACAGCCCGGCCGCGATTTCTTGTGTGACCACGAAACTCACGAGTGTTCGCAGGAGTTTGGATCATGATGCCGGTGAGCCGTATTCCCGGTCAAAGTCCCGGATGACTCCCAGCACTGCCGCCACCGCCTGCTGTTCGGCATCGGAAAGTTGGGGGTTCCAGATTTCCAGAATGAGTACCACTCGCAATTCGGAGCTGTTATTCCAGGCTTCGTGCTGAAAACTGTCGTCGAAAATCAGGCACTGGCCTTCCGTCCAGGCGCGCGTTTCATTGCCCACGCGGATTGCGCAGTCGCCCGGAATAATCAGCGGCAGGTGCACGGCGAGTTTGTAATTCGCCAAACCATAATGCGGCGGGATATGGGTGCCGGGTTTCAGG
>JBOIAY010000059.1:0-6751 GCA_050739255.1 Gammaproteobacteria bacterium | reverse complement strand
CCATGCTGTCCAGCCGGTCGCTGAAACCCTTGAGGTTTTGCTGAGTCGCGGTGATGTCATTGTCCAGTTGGCTCTTCAATGCTGCCGATTGACTGAGCACGTCCAGCCGCTGATTCAGGCCTTGTAGGCTGGCATTGAGCCGGGCCGCCCTGGTTTCTTGCATCTTGCTGAAATTTGCCCAGCCGGCAATGACGAGGATCAGCGCCACGATCGCCAGCACCAGTGCGAGCCAGCCGGGCCAATGAAGGTGTCGGACCGGTAACGGGGTGGCAATTTTCACCAGGCTTTTGCCCGAGCTACCGCTGTCGCGGGATTCATGCGCGTCGCTCATTTACTCTCCGGTTCTTGCGTTGCTCGCGTCCCAGGGTCGTCCACCATTTCACCAGCGCGTGCACCAGTGCGCGGTCACTGGCGTCGGCAGCGATCACCGGGCGACGGCGCACGCCCAGGGCGCCCGCGAGTTTTATCACACGCGCGCTGGATACCAGAAGCTGCGCCGAGCGCAGATACGGCGTGAGCGCCGGACTCAGCATGCGATCCAGATTCAGCAGTGCTTCGCGGCTGGTCACCGCGATTGCATCCACGCTGCCTTGCCGGAACCATCTGCCGAGTTCGCCGTGGTCCAGGCGCGGCACCGCGCGGCGATAGACCTCGGCGTAATCCACGTCCGCGCCGCGTTCCTCCAACGTTTCCGCCAGCAACTCGCGGCCGCCTTGGCCGCGCACGATGAGGATGCGCTTCTTGTCCACGCTATTCAGCGTCTTGAGCTTCAGCAGAGCCTCGCTGTTGGCGCCGTCGCGCGGCAGCATGTCGGGCTTGCGGCCGTGCGCGCTGAGCGCACGCGCCGTCCCCGGGCCGATGGCCGCGAGTTTCAGTTGCGGCGGCAGGGCGCCAAAATCCATGAAGTCGGCTGCGTAATCCACGGCGTTGGGACTGATGAAAATGGCGTAATCATACCGGTCGAGCCGCTTGAGACAGGCATCCAGTTCCGCTGAACGCGACACCGGCAGGATTTCGGTGGTGGGGAAATGCAGCACGTTCGCGCCCTTGGTTTCCAGACGCGTCTTAAGCGACTCGCCCTGGTGCATGGGCCGGGTGATGACAATGCCCGTGTCTTTGAGCGGTTTGGGAGCGGCCATGGTTACCGTTCCGTCACTTGGCGCAGCACCTCTGCCGCGCCTCTCGCCAGCATGTCATTCGCGAGCTGTTCACCGAGGGTCTCGGCTTGCGCCGCCGGGCCGCTGATTTCACCGTCTATCAAACGGCTGCCGTCCGGCAGACCCACACGACCGCGCAGCGTGAGCGCGCCATCATTCAGTTCCGCATAACCCGCGATCGGCAGAGTGCAACTGCCGGACAGGCCGCGGTTCAAAGCCCGTTCCGCCAGCGTGCGCTGCCAGGTAGGCGCGTGATTGAGTTGTTTGAGCAAGCCCAAGGTCTCCCTGTCGCCGGCGCGGCATTCGACGCCGATGGTGCCCTGGGCGATGGCCGGCAGGCTCACGCGCGCATCGAGCACAGCCGTGATTTTGTGCGCAAGCGCGAGCCGCTTCAATCCCGCCACCGCCAGGATCACGGCATCGTACTCGCCGGCCTCGAGTTTTTTGAGCCGGGTATCCACGTTGCCGCGCAGCGGCAGGAGCTTCAAATCCGGGCGCTGGTGCAGCAGCTGGCACTGGCGGCGCAGGCTGGAACTGCCAACCTTTGCACCTGCAGGCAGCGCCTCAAAAGCCGGCCAGCGGACGGAGACGAAGGCATCCCGCGGGTCTTCCCGCTCCAGTACCGCGGCGATGACGAATTCTGCCGGCAGTGCCACCGGCACGTCCTTCATGGAGTGCACCGCCAGATCGGCGCGATTTTCCGCCAGTGCGGTTTCCAGCTCCTTCACGAACAAGCCTTTGCCGCCCGTGAGCGCCAGGGAGTCCTGCAAGTTGCGGTCGCCCTGGGTAGTCAGCGGCACCAGCTCTACTGCCTGTCCGGGCAGCAGTGTCCTGAGACGCGCGGCTACGTGCCTGGTCTGCCAGAGGGCCAGCGCGCTTTTGCGCGTGGCGATGCGGAGAGACTGGGGATCCATCGGTGGGGGATAAAATGCGGCGTGCGGGCGCTAAGCGTAGCAGGAATGTCAGCGCTTGCCGCGCAGCCGCCCACGCACCTCCGCCACCAGCCGCCGGCTGACTTCCACCGGCGGCGCGTCGGAGCCGTGCAAACGTATCATGAAGCGGCCGTCGTCGTTCTTGTCCAGGCTCTGTATATGGGCAAGCGCCACCAGCGCATTGCGGTGCACGCGGATGAAACTCCCGGAAAATTCGGTTTCCAGATCCTTCAGAGCTTCGTCAATGAGCAACTCGCCTTCAGTGTGACGCACGGTCACGTATTTCTGGTCGGCGATGAAACACTGGATGTGCTCGACCGGTACCACGTGCAGACGGTCCCGCAGCCGTGCACAGATGTGGCGGCGCACGCTGTGGCTCGTCTCCGAGGAGAGTCGCTGGAGTTGCACACGATTCAGCCGGCCGGCGTTGGCGAGCGCCGCAGCCAGACGTTCTTGACGAACGGGTTTCAGCAGGTAGGCGATGGCGTGGGTGTCAAACGCCTCCACCGCGAACTCATCGTAAGCGGTGGTGAAGATCACCGCCGGCGGATTGTCCAGCCCGGCCAGGTGACGCGCCGTTTCCAGTCCGTCCATCACCGGCATACGGATGTCCAGCAGCAACACGTCCGGCTGGGTTTTTTCCCACACTGCGAGCGCGTCCCGGCCATTGGCAGCTTCGCCAACCATCTCGCAACCGGGTATGACGACCAGCAGTTCCTTGAGCCGGGCGCGCGCCGGCAATTCATCATCCACCACCAGTACTTTCATGGTGCCTGGTTCTCGTAAGGAAAGTGTAGCAGCACACGGTATAGCCCGTCGGCAGCCTTGACGCTCAGGCTTGCGCGACCGGGCCAGGCCAGCTCCAGGCGCTGACGCACGTTGTTCAGCGCAATCTTGTTGCCGCGCCGCCGCCGCGGCGCTTCCGCCGGCGGCAGAGGATTTCTGATTTCGATATGCAGTGTATCAAGCTCGCGCGTGCCGAGTATCTGCACCACTCCGCTTTCGGATTGGGTCTCAATACCGTGATAAATCGCGTTTTCCAGCAGCGGTTGCAACATCAGTTGCGGCACATGCGCATCTTGCGGCAGTCCGTCCATTTGCCAGTTGACCTTGAGACGCTCGCCCAAGCGCAGTTCCTCAATGTGCTGGTACTGGCGTGTCATCGCGATTTCGTCGGCGAGCGTTACCGTGGGAGCGGTTTGCCTCAGGCTGGCGCGCAACAGATCGGCCAGGTCCTCGAGCGTGCGTTCCGCCAGATCCGGCGTGCTGTGGATGAGCGCGGCGATGGTATTCATGCTGTTGAACAGGAAATGCGGCCGTATGCGTGATTGCAGTGCTTCAATGCGCGCCCGCGCCTCACGTTGCACGTTACGTTTCCATTGATGCTGTACGTAAAAGTAACGCAACATGAGCACGCTTACAATGGCGCAGATGATGAGATTGCGCAGCACGAAACCCGCATGGTTCAACGGCAGCAACCCGTGCCCGATGCCGGTGTAGGTGGATAGTTCGTAGGCGATCTCGCTCAGCACGCCGGTGGTGATGAGCAGCAAGGCGAAGCTGACGGCGGCGGCACCGCGCAAAGGCATGCGGGCCAAAGGTTTGCGCGCGCTACACAGCACTGCGGCGCTGGTCAAACCGATCCATTGCAGGAACAGGGAAATGCGCGCCAGATCCAGCCACAGCGGCACGCCCTCGCCAGGCAAATGACGCGCGATCACCAACAGGAAGGCCACCAGTTCGGCGATGAGAATCACCACCAGCACCACCGGACCGGAACAGAAGTCCGGCAGGAAAAACTCCTCGTGTGCGCGTTTGGGCGGATGGGCTTCGGCCATGCGCATCAGTGTCGCATGTCCCCCTGAAACTGCACAACGCCTAGGATTTGGCAGTGAACAGGGCGTGCTTGAGACGAAACAGGGCGGAGATGTCCTCGTCACCGTGACCGGTTTCCAGGAGACGCCGGTAATGGACCCGCGTCATTTCCACTACCGGTAGTTGCACCCCCCGGGAAGCAGCCATCTGCTGGACGATTTTCAGGTCCTTGTCGTGCAGCGCCACTTTGAAACCCAGTGTGTACTCACCGCGCACCATGTTCGGACCGCGGTGGCTCATGAACCATGAGCCGGCCGCACCGCTGCCAACTACGTCAATGACCTGATCCAGCGGCAGACCCTCGGCCTCGGCGAACGCCAGCGCTTCTGTGACTGCCTGGGCGATGCCGGCCACGGCGATCTGGTTTACGGCCTTGGTGGCCTGGCCGGCGCCCACTGGGCCCATTAGCACAACGCGTTTGCCGAGGGCGCCGAGTATCGGTTGCGCGCGCTGAAACGCTTTTTCGTTGCCACCGCACATGATGGCGAGCGTGCCTTGCCTGGCGCCTTCGGTGCCGCCGGACACGGGACAATCCAGGAAATCCACGCCGTGTTTCGCCAGCCGGCTCGCTGCTGCACGTGCGGTGTCGGCGCTCACCGTCGAACAGTCAATCACCAGCGCACCGGTTTTGAGATTTCCGGCCAGCGTATCCACTACCTCCAGCACATCCTGATCGGCGGAAACGCATATCACTACCGCATCGCACTGCTTCGCGAGTTCAGCAATATCTTTCGCCGCCAGACATCCGGTTTGCTTCGCGAGTACTGCGGTCTTCGCAAACGTGCGGTTGTATGCTGCGGTGAGCAACCCCGCCTTGTGTAGATTGAGTGCCATGGGATAGCCCATTGCGCCGAGGCCGATGACGCCGGTTTTCATATCATCTCCTTGTATGCGATGATTGGCGCTGGAGTTTTCTGCCAGTCTTTATCGAGCGTAAGATGTTATCAAATGAAACCGAAACACGTTCTAACCGAGGTTGGCAAGAATATAGTCGTTATTGCCTTTGGGGGGCTCTATTTTCTAACCGTCTTTTATATGGTTGGCCTCGTTGTAAGGCATGAGCCTCCTCAGATGTGGGAGCATATTCTGGGTAGGCGCCCGGTCAGTTCCGGGCTCTGGCTTCTATTTCCAGCCCTCGATTTTCTTGTTTACATTATTCCCGCACTCATGGTGGCCGGTCTGACCAGTGTATTCAGGCCAAGACGTTGGCTCATTTACAGTTTGCTACTGGTGGGTCCCATTGGCATATTCAATGCTGTGATGTACTGGATTCACGTTGTTCCTAACTCAGGTATCGGGGTGTTTGACGGGCCACTGTGGAGAACGAATGTCTTTATTCTTGTAAGCATACTTTACTATGGACTGCCGCCGCTCCTGCTTTGGCTGTTTTACAAAATAAGCAGAATCCGGTCTCGTAAATTGCAACTGCGCGTCAAACCGGGGACTGCGTAACCACCACCCTCCGCCGATCAACATGAACGCCGCGCGCGGCAACGCCATCACCGCCAATACGATGCCAAGCGCGGCAGGATCGCCCGTGAGTTTCAATACCAGCCATGGCAACGCCACCAGCGTGAACTGGTCGCCCAGCGCCGAAACCGAACTACCGCCAAACAGTGGATTGAAATTACAGTTGGAAAAAACCGATGCGGGCTTTTGGTCTGGTTGCGTCATTGATAATTTCAGCAATAAAGCGGCTTTAGCGGTGCGAGGAAGTAAAGCCGCCCGCCTAACTCCTCACTCCTCACCCCTCACTCTTTACTTTTCCAGATACGTGTAGCCCTTCAGTCCTTCTTCCAGTTCTTTCAAGTATTGCGCGCGTTGATAGGGATCCAGCGTACTGGCGGCGTCAATTTTGCCGCGGTAGCGGGCCACCAGATCGCTGGGTTCGAAATGCACGTAGCGCAGTACCACTTCGGCAGTGTCGCCCTGCTCGGGTTTCACCAGCTTGTAGCCGTTCGCCGCGTCCAATTCCACGTTCACCGAGTCGGTGTCGCCGAACAGGTTGTGCATGTCGCCGAGGATTTCCTGATACGCGCCCACCATGAAGAAGCCCAGGTAATAGGGTTCACCGTTGCGCATGGGGTGCACCGGCATGGTGGCTTCCAGTTCCTCCTCGTCCACGTACTGGTCAATGCGGCCGTCGGAATCGCAGGTGAGATCCTGCAACACCGCGCGGCGCGTGAGCGGTTCCTGCAAACGGTGCACCGGCATGATGGGGAACACCTGGTCTATGGCCCACACGTCCGGCACCGACTGGAACACGCTCATGTTGCAGAAGAATTTGTCCGCGAGTTTCTCGTCTATCTCGAAAATGGCTTCGGAATGGGCGCGGGTGGTGGGTTTTAAACCATCGCGCACCATGCGGCAGATGGAATGATAAATCTGCTCGGCGCGCGCGCGTTGTTCCAGTGTCAGCACGCCGTGGATATACATGGCCTGGGCTTCGCCGTTCCAATACAGTGCATCCTGGTACACCTCCAGCAAGGAACGGCCATCGGCGTTTTCATAGTCTTCCCACAGGTCCATGAGGATCTGCGGGTCTTCGGGATCGGGCGGCGTCAGCGGTTTATCGGGAATGGATTCCAGGTCCACCACTTCCGTCACCAGCACGGCGTGGTGCGCGGTGATGGCGCGGCCGGATTCGGTGATGATGCCCGGGTGCGGCAGCTCGTATTCCTCGCAGATCTCCCACAGCGAGCGCACGATGGTGTTGGCGTACTGCTCCATGCTGTAGTTCATGGAGCAGGAACTGCGCGAGCGCGTGCCTTCGTAATCCACGCCGAG
>JBOIAY010000058.1:0-2514 GCA_050739255.1 Gammaproteobacteria bacterium | reverse complement strand
GCCTGCAAGATCAATGTGAAAGTCGGCCAACAGATTCACGGCTTTTGTCCAGGGCGAAGCGTGCGAGTATCATACTGGTTTTGAACGCCGGCTCATCCCGCAATGAACCGCAACTAACCCAAAAGTGCCTGCCATGAACAAAACCATCGAACTCGAAAACCGCTATTGCGCCCACAATTATCATCCGCTGCCGGTGGTGCTCACCCGCGGCGAAGGCGTGTACGTGTGGGACGACGCCAGCAACAAATATCTGGACATGATGAGCGCATATTCCGCCGTGAGCCACGGTCATTCTCACCCGCGTCTTGTGAAGGCGCTCAAGGATCAAGCAGACAAGCTTGCGATCGTTTCACGTGCGTTTCATACCGATAAACTCGGTCTGTTTCTGAAGCGTGTGTGTGAACTCACCGACATGGATATGGCGCTACCCATGAACACCGGCGCCGAAGGTGTGGAAACCGCGCTCAAGGCCGCACGTAAATGGGGTTACAAGGTCAAAGGTATCCCGGCGGACAAAGCCGAAATCATCGCCTGCGAAGGCAACTTCCACGGCCGCACCATCGCGATCGTCGGTATGTCCAGCGAAGCACAGTACAAGGACGGCTTCGGCCCGTTCCCGGTGGGGTTCAAAGTTATTCCCTACGGCGATGTGGCCGCGCTCGAAAAAGCCATCACGCCGAACACCGCTGCGTTTCTGGTCGAGCCCATTCAAGGTGAAGCCGGCATCGTCGTACCGCCGGCCGGTTATCTGGCGAAATGCGCAGAGATCTGCAAACAGCACAACGTGCTCTTGATCTGTGATGAGATCCAGACCGGTCTTGGCCGCACCGGAAAATTGCTCGCCTGCCAGCATGAGAACGTAAAACCAGATGGTTTGATTCTCGGCAAAGCCCTGGGTGGCGGTCTGCTGCCCGTATCCATGTTCCTGGCGCGCCGCGATGTCATGGAGGTATTCACGCCCGGCGATCACGGCAGCACCTTCGGTGGCAATCCACTGGCCGCCGCTGTGGGGCTGGAAGCGCTCAACGTGTTGATGGAAGAAAAACTTGCTGAACGCTCGGCAGAAATGGGCGCTTATTTATTGGACAAGCTGCATGCACTCAAAAGCCCACTCATCAAAAATCTGCGCGGTAAAGGCTTGTTCATCGGCATCGAGATTGATTCGCACAAGACCAGCGCACGTGAAGTCTGCGAGCAATTGATGACGCACGGCATCCTCAGCAAGGAAACCCACGAGACCGTGGTCCGCTTGGCGCCACCGCTCATCATCACCCGTGAACAAATAGACTGGGCGGTGGAACGCATTGATTTGGTGCTCAAAGAAATGAGCAAAGTTCGCGCGACAGGTTGATGATATTGTTAAGGATGAAAGGCCGGCAATGCCGGCCTTTTTTATTGATATTTTCGAACCTTCACGCTGGCATGGCGCGATCTTCAGACAGGTAAATCAGGCCACGGACATGACGGTAAATGTACCAGACCCAGACAATGAAGAATCCGATCCAGCCGATCACGAAACCCACCAGCAGCAGATAGCTCGCGGCAATCAGAATGCACCACAGGATCGCGTACCAGAACGTGCGGATCATCCAGGCATGATGGCTGTCCATAACCACACCATCGTCACCACGCTTCACGTAATTGATGATGAGCGCCACGACGCTGAGGATACCGGTGATGGCGCCAAGCAAGTGCAGGATGTACGCCACGATGGTGATGCCGTGGCCCTTTTGTTGATCAGTCATGTCAAGGACTCCTGAATAGCGGTAATGGTACCGCGTGCTGCGTGCTGCGTTAAGACCAAAGCAACGCCACTTCTCATCTTCTCGCAGTACTCAGCACACAGAACGCAGTACCTTTGCAAAGTCTCTAGCCTGCATGGGGCATGGCGACGGGGAATTCAAGGCGCACGCGCCGGTTTTGTTTGCCCTTCTTCTCGATCTTGTTGATGTTGACCTCGCCGATCTCGCCGATATGCGCCACGTGCGTGCCACCGCAGGGCTGTAGGTCAATGCCTTCCACATTCACCAGATGTATGCGACCGACGCCGCGCGGCGGTTGAACCGACATGGTTTTCACCAGTTCTGGATGGGCATCCAGTTCATCATCGGTGATCCAGCGGAAGGACACGGGCGCGTCACGCGTGATGAGTGCTTTGAGTTTTTCGTTGACCTCATCCCGGTCGGGCGTTTCCGGCAGGTCGAAATCCAGCCGCCCGTAGCCATCGCCCACCTGCCCGCCCGTGACCGGCGCAATGATGATGGCACTCAATAGATGCAAACAAGTATGCATGCGCATCAGTCGGTTGCGGCGCGCCCAGTCAATTTCCGCCGTGACCCACAGGCCGGGTGTAAGCCAGTCCGCCGCTTCCGCCGGAATGTGCACGATCTCGCCGGGTTGAGCGCCCTTGCGGGTATCGGTGATGCGCAATTCGCGGCCGTCCGCCAGCCGCAGTATGCCGGTGTCGCCCGGCTGGCCGCCGCCTTCCGGATAGAACACCGTACGATTCAGTTG
>JBOIAY010000057.1:0-5269 GCA_050739255.1 Gammaproteobacteria bacterium | reverse complement strand
GACTGGTTGTCTGTGGAATTCGTGCGTGCGCCCTTCGAGATAGCGGAATTGGAAAAGTCCCACCTGGTACGCATCGGGCCGCTGGCCTTCACCACCAGGGTGGATCGCATAGACCGCGTTGCCGACGGGGGTCTGGCCATCATTGATTACAAGACCGGCGATGCGAAACCTTCAGCCTGGGACGGTGAGCGGCCCGACGAGCCACAGTTGCCGTGTTATGCCGTCAGCAATCGCGAAAATCTGGCGGCGGTACTGTTCGGTGTACTGCGCCCCGGAGAATCCGGCTATCGAGGCTATGCACAGTCCGGGGATTACGTGCCCGGTATTGCCGCTTACACGCCTCGTGGTGAAGAAGGAGAGGACGCATGGGAGGCGCTGCTTTCAGAATGGCAGCACGTATTGACGCAGCTGGCGACGGGGTTCGCTGCTGGAGAAGCCAGCGTAGACCCCAAGGATCGCAATCAGACTTGCAAATACTGCCATCTGGCGGCGCTGTGCCGCGTGGATGAATTGCAAGGCGGAGGCAGCGATGACGATAACGGCTGAACCCGCCGCCGACCAAGTCGTGCGCGCGCACGCACTCGCGGTGACGGACTCCTTCATCGTCCAGGCGCCTGCCGGTTCAGGCAAGACCGAACTGCTCACGCAGCGCTATTTGCGTCTGCTGGTGTGTGTGGATGCTCCGGAGGAAATCGTGGCCATCACCTTCACGCGCAAAGCGGCCGGTGAGATGCGCGCACGCATCGTGGAGGCTCTGGAACGGGCTGCGGATGATACGCCGCCGGAACGCGAACACAAGCGCGAGACCTGGAAACTGGCGCGCGCTGTACGTGCACACGATGCAAAAATGGAATGGATGCTCACCGCGCATCCGGCGCGCCTGCGTATCCAGACCATTGACTCCCTGAACGCCGAGTTGACGCGGCAAATGCCGCTGCTGTCGAAGTTTGGTGCCCAGCCAGGCATCGCCGAGCGTCCCGAGGCTCTGTACGAAGAAGCGGCACAACATACCTTAGCCCTGCTGGAGAGCCGCGAAGTACGGCTGGTGAATGCCGTATCCACGCTGCTGAGACACCTGGATAACGATCTGCCACGGGTACGGGATTTGCTGGCGCAGATGCTGCCACAACGTGATCAGTGGTTGCGGCACACCGGTTCAGGGCGCACCGACGGCCGGCGCACTGAATTGGAGGTAGCGTTTGCACGCGAAATTTCCCGGCAACTGCACACCTTGCGCGCGGCGATTCCACAAAGATTTCACATCGAGATCGCCGCACTTGCACGCCATGCGGCACAAACGCTAGAAGGGCAGTGCAAGGAATCACCACTGCGGCTGTGTTCCGGCTTGACCGATCTGCCCAGCGACACCGTTGAGGCCTTGCCAGCCTGGAAAGGTCTGGCCGAGCTGTTTCTGACCGCGGGTAACGGCTGGCGCAAGCGCGTGGATGTGTCTTTCGGTTTTGCTCCCGGCAGCGGCGAGAAAACGCGCATGCAGGAAGTGCTCATGCAATTGAGCGGCGACGAATCGCTGCGTGAACAGTTCGTGCGTGCGCGTCGCTTGCCGCAGCCGCGATTCGATGACGTTCAGTGGCGGATGCTCGAAGCCCTGCTCACACTTTTGCCATTGACAGTGGCCCAACTGCAACTAGTGTTCGCAGAACACGCCCAGGTGGATTATGCGGAGGTGGCGTTGCGTGCACTCGCTGCACTGGGTGCGCCTGAGCGGCCCACGGACCTTGCACTCGCTCTGGATTTCCGCATCCGCCATCTGTTGGTGGATGAGTTTCAGGACACCTCCATCAATCAATTCACTTTATTGGAGCGCCTCACGGCCGGCTGGGAAAACGGCGACGGCCGCACGCTGTTCCTGGTAGGTGATCCCATGCAATCCATTTATCGTTTCCGCGAGGCACAAGTAGGACTCTTCCTGCGTGCGCAGCAGCACGGTATCGGCACGCTGCGTCTCACACCACTCACACTCAGCGTCAACTTCCGTTCGCAGCAAGGCGTGGTGGACTGGGTGAACGCGGCGTTCAGCGGATTATTTCCGGCCCAGGCGGATGCCGCCAGTGGTGCGGTGGCTTACAGTCCGTCGAGTGCGAAACACGCGGTTCTTGCGGGTGCGGCGGTGCAGGTGCATCCGTTTTTTTCCAGAAATCCCGAGCCGGAGGCGGAGCAGATACTCACACTGATCCGTGAAGCGCAAGCTGAAAACTTGCAGACGGCGGTACTGGTTCGTAGCCGCAAGCATCTGAGTGCGCTGGTGCCGCGACTGCGGCGCGCAGGCATACGCTTCCGTGCGATGGAACTTGAATCCCTGGGTGAACGCCCGGTGGTGCGCGATCTCATAGCGTTGACCTGTGCCCTGGCGCATCCCGCCGACCGTACCGCTTGGCTGGCTGTGTTGCGCGCACCGTGGTGCGGGC
Source organism: Gammaproteobacteria bacterium (assembly GCA_050739255.1). GTDB lineage: Bacteria > Pseudomonadota > Gammaproteobacteria > Natronospirales > REEB76 > REEB76. The sequence goes on along the minus strand of JBOIAY010000057.1, from coordinate 2,843 downwards.
TGGAACTGAACGATCTGTTTGTGTTGGCAGGCGATGACCCGCGCACGCCGGTGCCCAGTCTGCTGGCGGACGACGCGCGTTGCGCGCTGCTGAGCGCGGCAGGTCAAGCGCGGCTTGCGCGCGTGCGAGGCATATTGCAGACGGCCTGTGCCGAACGCGGCCGCGGTACCTCGCGCGAGCAGGTGGAGCGGGTGTGGCTGCGGCTCGCCGGTCCGTGCACGCTCGCGACGCTCGCAGACCTGGACGATGCGGAAGCGTTTCTCGGCTTGCTGGAGGATTTCGACGCAGGCGGCGCCTTGACTTCGGTGGAGACCTTGTCCAGGGCACTGGCGGAACTGTTCGCGCAACCGGACCCGCAGGCCGATGACAGCCTGCAACTCATGACCATCCACAAGGCAAAAGGCCTGGAGTTCGACGTGGTGATCGTGCCGGGGCTCGGCTTCGACACGGGACGTATAGGCCGGCAGTTGCTCCTGTATCTGGAGCGCACCCGCACTGTTGGTGAACCGGACCTGTTACTGGCGCCGCTCAATGCGCGCGGCAGCGACCGGGACGCGCTGTACGAACTGGTGCTGGATTTGCGCAAGGAGCAGGAGACATTTGAACAACTGCGGCTGCTGTATGTGGCCGCCACTCGCGCCAAACAGCGCCTGCACTTGTTGGGGCACACCACGTTCAAGGAACAGGATGGTAAAAAGATATTGCAGCCTCCGCGCAAGTATTCGTTGTTGGCGGCGTTCTGGCCGGCCATACAAGATCACTTTGAACGGGCGCTGACAGCCTACACGCCACCCGTAGCGACGGATGTGAGCAGAACGTCGGAACAAACCTTGCGTCGCTTGCCGCACGACTGGCAAGCACCCGCGCCACCGAAGCCACTGACGTGGGCAGGCGGGGAAACGCTCGCAGCGGAAATGGCCTCTGAACTGGAATTCATCTGGGTGGGTGACACCCTGCGACATATCGGTAACGTGGTGCATCGTCTATTGCAGCGCGTGGCCACGGAGGGGCTGGCGCAGTGGAACGCCGCCCGGTTGCATGCGTCTCGGTCCGGGATTAACCGGCTGCTGCAACAGGCGGGTGTGCCGGCAGCGGAACTGGAGGCTGCCACGACGACGGTCATCCGCGCGCTCAGCAATACACTGGAAGACGACACCGGCCGTCTGATTCTCGCCAGCCGGGATGACAATGCGCATTGCGAGTACGCGCTCAACGGCTTCGTGGACTCGCGGCTGGTCACGGGTGTGATAGACCGGACCTTCGTGGATAATGACGGCGTGCGCTGGATCGTGGATTACAAGACCAGCCGCCATGAGGGTACGGATCGCGCAGCTTTCCTGCAACGTGAAGCGGAACGCTACCGGCCGCAACTGGCGCGTTATGCATCCCTGATGCAAGCGTGTGAAACACGGCCCATCAGGGTTGGCTTGTATTTTCCCTTGCTGGGAACCTTTCACAAGGTGGGACCGGGATAAGCATGGCTGAAACACTTGAACGCCGGTTGGTGGTGGCGATTTCTTCGCGCGCGCTCTTCGATCTCGAGGAGAGTCATCGGGTATTCACGGATCAGGGATTGGCCGCCTATTCCCGCTACCAGATCGAGCACGAGGACGACTTGCTGACACCGGGGGTGGCGTTCACGCTGGTGAAAAAGCTGCTGCGCCTCAATAGCTCCGCACAGGACAAACATGTGGAAGTGATCCTGTTGTCACACAACAGCGCCGACACCGGATTGCGCATCTTCAATTCCATCCAGCATTACCAATTGGATATCACACGCGCCGCCTTCACCAACGGTGCGGCACCCTGGCGCTACGTGGAGCCGTTCAGCGCCGATCTGTTCCTGTCTGCGGAGCCGAAAGACGTGGTGGCGGCGCTGGATGCGGGTCGTGCGGCCGCGGCCATCGTGCCCTCGCACATCGAGACTTCCCCTTCGGACCAATTGCGCATCGCCTTTGATGGCGACGCCGTGCTGTTTTCCGATGAAGCCGAGCGGATCTATCAGGAACAGGGGCTGGCAGCCTTCGCCAAGAGCGAGAAAGCCCAGGCGCGCGCGCCGCTCAGCGGCGGGCCCTTCAAAAATTTCCTCGCAGCCTTGCAGCGCATCCAGGCGGAGTATCCACCGGACCAATCCCCCATGCGTACCGCGCTGGTAACGGCGCGCTCGGCGCCTGCACACGAGCGCGTCATCCGCACCCTGCGCGCCTGGAACATCCGCATTGATGAAGCTCTGTTCCTGGGCGGTCTGCCCAAGGGCGCGTTCTTGAAAACCTTCGGTGCGGATATCTTTTTCGACGACCAGAAGGGCCATGTTGAAGCCGCTGCAGGCTATGTAGCCACCGGCCATGTGCCCCATGGCATTACGAACAAATCGTAGGAGCGGCACTGCTGTCGCGATTCTTCACGACTTGAAATCCAACGCGGTCGGGATGGCCGCTCCCACAGCCATCAGTTCAAGGCCGACTGGTTTGCTGTCGCCGCGCCCGAATCAGTTCCCAGCCGGGATTTTCAGAGCGCAGCAGGTGCATGAGGTTCTCATGCACCCGGTGGCGGAAAGCGTTATCGGGATTCACAGGTACTGCTGCCGTAGCGATACGCGTCACATGCCGGGTCAGTGTCAGCGGTATCGCCTGCGGAGGCAGCACGTAATCATCGGTGCGGTTGGCAGTGCCCTGGTTGTTGGTCTGCACGAAGAACGGCACGAAGGCCTGGCCGATGACGGTAAGTGCCTGATAATCTCCGAGGAACAGGCCTTCCGCGTTGGGTGCAAGATCCAGATCGAAGGGGCCGGAGATATGCTGTTCGCTCCAGTGCACACCGTCAGTGGATGACGTGAACCAGTA
>JBOIAY010000056.1:0-9780 GCA_050739255.1 Gammaproteobacteria bacterium | reverse complement strand
GGCGCCGCATAAGTGTGGCTCGGTTGGCCGCATTCGGAGCAGAATTTGCCGCAGAGTGGCGCATTACAGTTCAGACAGCGTAATACCGGTTGCGTCAGCGCCGCAGCTACATTCTGGTCGAGCACCAGTTCCTGGCCGTCGGCGCCCAGCAGCCGGCGGCTGGCTTGCAGTTGCTTGCCGAAGTAGCGCGCGCTTTCGGCGCGCATGCGCGCCGCATGCAAGTTCAAGTAGTTTTCCAGATCGGCGCGGCTGGCGAGCCGGTACTGGACCACGCGTCGCAGTGCGCCGGGATCGTTGCCAGCCGGAACCTGGTCGGCAGGCAGCAAGCGCGCGTCCAGAAATCCCGGCAACCTGAGCATGTCACGTATGTGAAGCTTGAGCCAGGCGTCAAAGCGTTTGGCGGCGCGCCGTTTCACGTCGAGCGTGACTTCGTAAATGAGGGCGTCGTCAGCCATGACAGACAGCAGGGTGAGATGCGCGCCCCGGAAAGCCGCGTTCAACCACGCACGGGATGCGGCGTGAACGGTTTGGTGCCCAGTTCATCCGGCGCAAAGTCGTCCACCGCGCAAATCTCGGTGGTGAGCTCCTCCAGCCGCTGCAACTGCTGCGCTTCCTGATTGCCGATGATGCCCACCTCCCGTGCGATGGTAATCGGCGAGACTCCGGGCGGCGGTTTGAGGTCACCGGCACGGATGGCAGCGTGGATTTTCTTTTCCACAGCGTCCAGTTTGAATGACAGTTCCATGGCCTCGGCGAACATGCCCACTGGGCTTTGCGGATCATCTACATAGGTGTTGCGGGTCAGGCGCGCGCGCGCGGCGCCGGGAGTACTGATGAGTTCCGCGATGCGGTGGCCGCAGGCATCGCTCGGCGCCGAATACGTGCGTCCGCGGGTGAAGATCAGGAAGCGCAGCACTGCGGCCACGTAGCGGTTGGGGAAATTGCGCAGGAAGCCGTGCATCTGCTCCTGCAAGTGGTACAGCACCTGGCGGCAGGCCCATTCCACCAGCGGCAGATCCTCGGTCTGGCGGCCCTGGTCCTCGTAGCGCTTGAGCACCGCCGAAGCGATGTACATGTAACTCAGGATGTCGCCCAGGCGTGCGGAGAGTTTTTCCTTGCGCTTGAGCGCACCGCCGAGTGTCAGCATGGCAACATCGGACGCCAGTACGAAGGCCGCGCTGAAACGGTTGATGTGCTGATAGAAACGCTGCGTCGGTCCCTGCATCGGCACGCGCGTGAACTTCGCGCTGGTGAGCGCCAGGATCAGTGAGCGCGCCGCGTTGCTCAAGGCGAGTCCGATGTGGCCGAACAAGGCGTCGTCGAATTGCTTGAGCGCCGTGTTGTGTTCGTTCACCGCCGCGACGCGTTCTTGATCCGTGGCCGCCTCGTTGGCGGCCACGGCCGCATGTTCGCTCATGGAAGCAGCGCGCATCTCTTTCAGTACGTAAGGATGGCAGCGAATGGCGCCCTGGCCGTAGATCATGAGATTGCGTGTCAGGATGTTCGCGCCTTCCACGGTGATGGCGATGGGGATGGATTCATACCCGCGTCCCAGATAATTGCGCGGGCCTAATTGGATGCCCTTGCCGCCGTGGATGTCCATGGCGTCATTGCCGACGATGCGCGCCATCTCGGTGACGTGGTATTTGGAAATAGCCGCGCACACTGCCGGTTCCTCACCCTGGTCAATGGAGGCGGCGGTCAGGGTGCGCACCGCTTCCATGGACTACAGCCGGCCGCCCATGCGCCCCAGTACGTCGTCCACGCCTTCGAATTGCGCGCTGGGTACGCGAAACTGTTGACGTACGCGGGTGTAAGCGCCGGTGGCATAGACCGCCAGCCGCGCGCCACCGGTGGTGTTGGACGGCAGCGAGATGGCGCGGCCCGCACCCAGGCATTCCATGAGCATGCGCCAGCCCTGCCCCGCCATCTTCATACCGCCAATGATGGACTCCACCGGCGCAAATACATCCTTGCCCTGCGTCGGCCCATTTTGAAATGGAATGTTGAGCGGGAAATGCCGCCGCCCGATGCTGATGCCCGGCAGCGTCACCGGAATCAACGCGCAGGTGATGCCGTATTCGTCTTTGGTGCCGACCAGATGTTCGGGATCGTAGAGTTTGAAAGCCAGCCCCAGCAGTGTGGCCACCGGTGCCAGCGTGATGTAGCGCTTGTTCCAGTTCAGCCGGATACCGGTTATTTCCTTGCCTTCCCACAGTCCCTTGCAGATCACACCGTAGTCGGTGATGGAGCCGGCGTCGGAACCGGCGGTGGGTGAGGTCAATGCAAAGCACGGCACTTCCTCGCCCGAGGCGAGTCGCGGCAGGTAATGATCCTTCTGTTCCTCGGTGCCGTAGCGCAGCAGCAATTCCGCGGGCCCCAGCGAATTCGGCACCGCCATGATCGAAGCGGCGGTAGGGCTGCGGCTCGCGATTTTTGTCAGTGTCTCGGAATTCATCAGCGCGGAAAATTGTTTGCCGCCGTATTGTTTGGGAATGATGTAGGCGAAGAAGCCTTTCTTCTTCAGATACTCCCAGGCCGGTGGCGGCAGATCCGCCCACTCGTGGGTGATTTTCCATTCGTCCAGCATCCCGCAAAATTCTTCCACTTCGTGGTCCAGAAACGCCTGTTCTTCGTCGGAGAGCTTCGGCGCCGGCGTGTCAAGCAGCTTCTTCCAGTTTGGCTTGCCGCTGAACAACTCACCGTCCCACCACACCGTGCCGGCTTCCAATGCCGCGGCTTCGGTCTCGGACATCTCCGGCATGACCTTGCGGAACACGTCCAGCAGCGGCTTGCTGATCCAGTGACGGCGTAGTTCCTTGATATTGAGCGGGATGGCGATGACCAGGAAGATGATCCAGAACAGCAGCGTCAGCCAGTCGGGGCCGGTGCCGATGAGCGTATAGATGATGAAATACAGGAGATACAGTCCAGTCGCAATCAACAACGAGGTACGCAGGTACAGAATCGTCAGGCTGAAGGCGATAAAGATGATGATCCAGAGGATGGCGATGGCGGCTGACACGGGATGGGTCCCTGCTTGTTGTTGGCGGTGTGACCGGCGAGTGGCTTGAAACCCGCCGCTTGTAAATGTCCTGAAACTATACCCTAGCGCGGACTTGTCGTTAATAGAGACTATGACAGTGTGCGGCCACGCAGCTTGGCCAGCATCGCCGGCGGGAAGACCATGGTCTTTTGTGCGCGGAAATCGAAGCACACCACACCGGTCCTGGCTTCCGCCACCACGCGGTCGTCAATTACATGGCTGACGCGATAATAGAAATCGCAGCCGCGGCTGGCGAATTCACTGGCCGCCACTGCGATGCGCAGCCGGTCGGCGTAAAACGCCTGTGCGCGGTACACCACTGCGACTTCGGCAATCACGAAGCCGATGCCGTTCGCGCCGATTTCCTCAATGCCGAGCGAAGCGAGATAACGCCGACGCGCTTCATGGATCAGCGTCAGCACAGAATCGTTGCCCAGATGATTGCCGTAGTTGAGATCGCCAACACGCACGTCCAGTTCAGTGCTGAATGGGAATTGCTTCGGCAGTTCTATTTTGAGTCGTGTCATAATTTATGTTGCTTCAAGATTTCACGCCGCTTGCCAGACCGCCATCAACTGACGCGCCTGTTCCCGCGCGCTGGCGGCATCCAACGCGCCGGTCGCCACGGAATCCACGAACTTTTCATGCTCGCGGCTGCGCAGCGCGTGCAGTGCTGCGCCCGCTTGCTGGGCTACATGTAATAGCAGTTCGCGCTCATCTGCCGTGTATTGTTCGGCAGGCCGCGGACCGCAGACTAACGCACCAATGAGCTTGCCGCGCACCGCCATGGAAAACACATAGCCGTCTTTCCCCAGCGCGCTCGTCACTTCATGCAGATCGGTTTCATGGTCACCGGCGCGCAGCCGCACGAACGCCAAATCATCGGCCTCGACGCGCTGCGTGAACTCCGCCGCACCCAGCTGGCGCACCCGCCGATAACCGCCGGCTTCACGTTCGTACAATGCCACACCCTGAGCGTGGCTGTGCTCAAATATATGTTGTGCCGTCAGGTTGAGCAGATGCTCCGGTTGCTCGATGAAGCCGCAGGTGCGCGCGAAATCATTGAGCGCCTTCTCGGCTTGATACTGACGGCGGAACAAGAAACGGTTGATATAGCTGTCGATGTACTTGCGCAACGTGCCAAGCACGATGCCGAGTGCCAGCGGTACGATCAGTTCTAGCAGCAGACTTGCGCCGTGACCGAGTGTGGCACGCTCAACCACGGCGCTGATGGCCGCAAAAATCCCCACTACGAGTGCGGTGATGACGCCGTACACCAGCGTGCGGCTAATAACAATACGTACATCCACCAGCCGGTGCCGCAGCACGGCATAGGTATAGCCCGCTAAGACAAGAATAAGTCCCAAGTCAACAAGAATTTGAACTACCGATTGATAAACCTGGTTATCCGACAAAAGCGTGGCCGCTTGCAGCAGTATTACCAACGCCAATAATCCGGTGGCGTATAAAATCCAGCGCATGCGCAAGCGTTTCTCCGGATCTGCTCGCCTATAACCCGAAGCGAACAACGTACCAAAGACAAATCCCGGCAAGAGCGATGATCCCAATTGAAACCACGTCGGCCAAGTCTGTTGACCGAAAAAGACCAAGCTTATGTTTTGCGTAAGAGTCACAATCAGGTATAACAGTATTGTCACAGCAAATGCCAAGGCATACTTTTGATTGGCACTTCGGCCTACGCCTTCTCCGGCCAAGCCACGAGCCATGAGATACAGGCCCAAAAGTAGCAGTGGGATACCGATATCTGTGACGTAGATAAAGAGTCCCAGACCTTGCATCGCGCTAATCGGCACGGCTGCCACAGTATTTGTGAATGCCAGCGAGACCGAAAACAGTCCCAAGCCCCATGCCGCCAAATCCCGTCCGCGCCATAAGGCCAGCAAACCCAAAACCAAAAAGCCGAGCATGACCACGAACCCGAGCAGATTATTCAAACGCGATGCTTGAGTCTGCGGGAGCAATCGGCTTGTGACCGGCACCGTGAGTATCTGATTGCCGCGACGCACCACCATGTCATAGCTTAGATTCGGTCTGATATTGATATGCGAGCCAGACATGATCGCCACGCGCGCAGCCGGACTCATCCGCTTTAATTCCAGTTGGTCATTGCTTTGCAGCCCAGCGGGCAAAGGGGTGGCCGGTAATGGAGCAATCACGTGACCGGAGGCACCCTGGGTTTTGACAGCAAATGGCAGTCCGGAGGATGGGCTGAAAAATACAAATTGGATATAGCTGGCTGTGGTAATTAAGCTTACCAATCCAAGTATCAAGGTTCGACGGCTCATGGTGCGACTCCTCAGGCAATGGGCAGTTGCAATTTACTCCTGCGAAATGCCGTCTGCATCCAACTTGAGTATTTAATCCAGGGATGGAATGGGCTATGCTGACGCGCACTATCGGCGCCGGACCGGTAACTTACTCCCCGAACCTGTTGTCCTGACAGCCACACATTCCAATATCACAACAAGTCCCGAGGAGACCCCCCGTGAAACCATCCAGCCTGTTGACAATCGTCGTCCTGTGCGCGCTGGCTTTTCCGGCCTTCGCTGCAGACAAGCCCGCGGCTCCGTCCACCGGGCCGACCATGACGGTCGCAAACCCACCCCACGACTACAGCACCGAGGGTACGGTTACCGTCGAAGGCCAGCGCATCAATTATCAAGCGGTGGCTGGAACCATCATGCTGAAGAACAAGGAGGGCAAACCCACCGGCAGCATGTTCTATGTGGCGTATTTCAAGCAGGGCGCCAACCCTGCCGGCCGCCCGGTGACGTTCTTCTATAACGGCGGCCCCGGTTCTTCCACCGTGTGGTTGCACATGGGCGCCTTCGGCCCGCGCCGGGTGGTGACTGCTGACCATACCCACACGCCGGCTGCACCCTATCAATTGGTGAACAACGATTACAGCCTGCTGGATACCACCGACGAAGTCTTTATTGACGCGATGGGCACCGGCTTCAGCCGCATCCTCGACAAGGACCGCGGTGGTGTCGGCACGCCCAAGGATTTCTATGGCGTGGACCAGGATGCGCAGTCTTTCGCGCAGCTCATTACGCGGTTTCTCTCGAAATATAGTCGCTGGAATTCACCCAAGTACCTGTTCGGCGAGAGCTACGGCACGACGCGCTCCGCGGTGCTCGCCAACGATCTGGAAACCAACAACGACGTGGACCTGAACGGCGTCATCCTGCTGTCTGAGATCCTCAATTTCAACATCAACGCGGATTTCCCCAACGCGAATCCCGGCATAGACCTGCCCTACGAGCTGATGCTTCCCACCTTCACCGCCACCGCCTGGTACCATCACAAGTTGCCGAATCAGTCAGCGGAACTCCAGCCGTTGCTGCAGAAGGTGGAACAGTTTGCCATGGGCGACTACGCCAAGGCATTGCAGGCGGGCTCGACGCTGGATCCGACGGACAAGCAGCAAATCGCAGAGCAGTTACATAACTACACCGGCCTGCCGGTGAGCTATCTGATGAAAGCCAACCTGCGCGTGACCGGTCCCGAGTTCGAACACCAGTTGTTGCTGGATTCAGATGATCTCACCGGCCGGCTCGATAGCCGCTTCGCCGGCCCGGTCATGGACCCGCTGGCCGAACAAGCCTCATACGATCCGCAGTCGGCCGCCATCAGCTCGGCTTATGTGTCGGCTTTCAACGATTACGTGCGCAAGGACCTGAAGTTCGGTCAGAATATGCGTTACCGTCCGGAAATCAGCGTGTTTCCCGAATGGGATTTCAAGCACCAGCCGCCGGGCGCACCGTTCGCGCTGCCGTTCACACCCAATGTGATGCCGGATTTGGCCTCGGCCATGATTTACAATCCAGACCTCAAAGTGATGCTGAACTCCGGCTATTTCGATCTGGCCACGCCGTACTATGCGGCGGTGTTCACCATGCATCACCTGCCGATGCCGGATAAGCTGCAGAGCAATATCCAGTATGCGTTTTATGATTCGGGCCACATGGTGTACGTGCACATCCCCTCGCTCAAGGCGATTCACGACAACACCGCGAAGTTCATCAACTCGACACATGGATCCGCGCAATAAATATAACCGTGTTGAACGTACTCGGGTGCACGATGACAAAAGCCCCTCTCCCCCCTTCCGGGGGAGAGGGAGAGGGAGAGGGTGAGGGGGTAATCCAGAGTTTTATCAGTAATTCTGACCACCCCTCATCCCCACCTTCTCCCCTCAACGGGGAGAAGGGCTTGGAGCAAATGATCAATTGAAAGAAGAAGGCCGCAGGTTTTGCCCTGCGGCCTTTTGTTTCTGTATGAATGGAATGAACTGGGCGCTGTTAACCGCCCAACAGGTCTTTCACACCTTCGCGTTCTTCCAGCAATTCCTTTTCGGTGGCTTTCATTCGTTCCTGCGAAAACGGACCGGGCTTAAGATTCTTCACGATCTTGTACTCGCCCTTCGCGCACACCACCGGGGCACCGTACACGATGCCTTTCTTGATGCCGTAGCTGCCGTCGGAGGGCACGCCCATGCTGACCCACTGGCCTTTGCTGCCCAGCACCCAGTCGCGCATGTGGTCAATGGCCGCGGAAGCCGCGGAGGCGGCGGAAGAAGCACCGCGTGCTTTGATGACTGCGGCGCCGCGTTGCTGCACCGTGGGGATGAATGTGCTCTTGACCCAGTTTTCATCCACCAGTTTCACCGCCGGCTTGCCCTTCACCGTGGTCTGATGAATGTCCGGATATTGTGTGGAGGAATGATTGCCCCAGATGGCCAGACGTTTCACGTCGTTCACATGCACACCGGTTTTGGCAGCGAGCTGCGACATGGCGCGGTTCTGGTCCAGGCGCATCATGGAGGTGATGTTCTTCTTGTTGAGGCGCGGCGCGTTGGCAGCGGTGATGAGCGCGTTGGTGTTCGCGGGATTGCCGACGACCAGCACCTTGATGTTTTTCTTCGCCATTTTATTCAAGGCCTTGCCCTGAACCGAGAAAATTTTCGCGTTTTCCAGCAGCAGGTCCTTGCGTTCCATGCCGGCGCCGCGTGGTTTCGCGCCGACCAGAATGGCGTAATCCGCATCCTTGAATGCCACCTCGGCGTTGTCGGTGGCAACGATGCCCTGCACCAGCGGAAAGGCGCAGTCGTTCAGTTCCATCACTACGCCGCCGAGCGCGCCTTGCGCAGCGGTGACTTCCAGCAGTTGCAGGATCACGGGCTGACCGGGACCGAGCATGTCGCCGGCGGCGATGCGGAAGGTGAGCTGATAGCCGATCTGGCCGGCGGCGCCGGTGATGGTGATGCGAACAGGTTTTTTCATGGCAGGCATGGAATGCTCCGGGTATTTGGATGAAGCGCCGCGTCGCGGCACAAACGAAAACGGGAAGTACGAATTTTAACACCCGGCACAGGGTCTGGTCAGGTCACGACACGTCAGTTATGCGCGCGCCCAAGGCCAGCACAAAACCGATGCCGAAGACACGCGACGGCGTCTGGAATCCCGGTTGCGTGTCACCGGATAGCACCCGGCGCGCAGCCGCCACGGCAGAGCGTGCCGTGAAGCTGTAGCCGTTCCCGCAGCGCAACCGGCTTTGCAGTACGCGGCCTTCGGCATCGCGCACTTCACCCCAGACCAGACTTTCCGTGTTCTTGCGGGCAGTGATGCCAGGCCCGGGCGTGCCGGCATCAATCCGGCGTTGCAGCAGTGCGCGCAACCATGGAGCGCGCAACAGCCAGCCGAGATACCGGCTCAGGCGCAGCGAACGTATTTGCCCCGGCGGGAGTGCCGCATAGGTTTCGATGTTCGGAATTCCGGTGCTGTACCAAGCGGTAGCCACATCGCCCCAGGGAATAGTTACCGTGACGCGCTTTCTACCTTCGCCAAAATCCACTTCGCGGATTTTCCAGGCGGCCGGCACCGGTACGATGCGTCCATCGCGGCGCACGGCGCCGCTGCGGCCAAGACCTTCGAGCATGGTCATCCGGGTGCCGCGCGAGAATCCGCCGCCGCCGCGGAAAGCGAGCGACAAATGCGCGGCATTCGGCATGCGGTCTTTCAAGTGGGCGGCAAGACAATCCGTTGGCACCACGTCGAAACCAACGCCCGGCAGCAGTGTCACGCCGGCCTTGACGGCGGCGTCATCCAGTGTCGCCAGGGCTTCGAATACCTGAATTTCGCCGGTGATGTCGAGGTAGTGCACATGCTGCCGCAGACAAGCTTCCGCCATCGGCCGCCACGTACGTATGAAGGGGCCGGCACAGTTAAGCACCAGCCGTTGATCTTTGACGGCCTCATCCACAGCGGCCGGGTTATCCAGCGCAAGTGTCAGTGATGGCAGACCGTAGCGCTCCGCCAGGGCCTTGAGTTTTTCAGGATCACGTCCGGCCAACGTCGGACGCAAGCCTTGCTCCAGGGCCTCTTCGACAATCAGTGTGCCGGTGTAGCCATAGGCCCCGTAAATCAGCATGAACGGGTCTCCGCGGTGGAATGACCGCAGTATGCCTCAAGCGCGCGGGTGATCTCGATGTGGCCTGTCGTGCCCGCGCCAGCAGGACTTTGTACTAGGCGGGTCTTCGCACAGACCGTTGGCGGGTGGATACGCGCTGAAGTGCTTTTCATCTTTCGGCCATTATTAGAAAGACCGCTGCTTGATGTCGGCGGGCTTAAAACCCTGTGGGCCACAGGACCCGCAAGCCTGGAATGAGTGGCTTGGCAGGCATAAGCCATTGATTTAAAAGGGTTAAGCAG
>JBOIAY010000055.1:0-7238 GCA_050739255.1 Gammaproteobacteria bacterium | reverse complement strand
GCTCATAGGACTTGCCCGGCGGCGGAACGTTGTTGGCAAGGGCTTTCATGTCAATGCGCCGGGTGGTCGGATGCACGGTGATAAGCCACAAAGGCTGGCCTTTGGCGCTCGACATGACCGCCAGATAGGCCGGTGCTGCCGGCTGGCTCGTGATTAGACTCCGGCCGATGAATATGCCCACCGCCAGTAGGATTGCGGCCGCGATGACGCCAGTGCCACCCAAGAGACCACCGAGAACTCGCGAGCCCGCCGTCTTTCGTTTCGCTTTCTCTTCTGCCTTGAGACGGGATTCCAGTTTCCACCACACGGCATTGGGTGGCGGCAATGGTTTGAGGCTCCGGTTCCAGGCGGCGAATTTTTCTTCCCAGGCCACCACTTCAGCGCGCAGGCGCGCATCCTCGATCAGCAAGCGCTCGAAGCGGCGGCGCGCGCCACCGCGCAGCAGCCCGAGCACATACTCACCTGCCAGCAGTTCGCGCAAATTTTCGTTGTCGTATTTCATGCCGCTTCCAGACACTGTTTCAGTCCTTGCAATCCACGCCGCACCCAGCTTTTCACCGTGCCGATGGGCGCGTGCAGGGTGCTTGCAATTTCCTCTTGTGAGCAACCATCGAAATAGGCCAGCTTGAGACTGTTGCGCTGGCCTTCGTTCAATTCGTCCAGGCAATGCTTGAGTGCCCGGGCTTCCGCGTGACTGATCAAATCCCTTGACGCGGACTCGTCCGCGAATCCAGTCAGGGCCGCGTTTTCGTCCTCCTCATCCGACGGATCCAGATGCACTTCCCGGTGTTCGCGCCGCAACATGTCCAGCGCCCGGTAACGGCAGATGGAGACCAGCCAGGTCATGGGCGTGCCTTTCTGCGCCGTGTAGCTCGAAGCATTCCGCCAGACACTTAAAAATGCGTCCTGCAAGGCTTCCTCCGCCAGATCCCGTCGTTTCAATATACGCATCAGGATGGCAAACAGTTGCGGGGAAGTGAGCTGATACAGTTTCTGAAAAGCGGGTTGCCGCGCCTGCGCGCAACCGTAGAGCAGATCCACGAGCAGGTGATTCTTGTCTTGGGCGGCTTCGGCGGGTGCAGGCATGGATTGTTTTCGTGCGTCTTTCATTCTGGTTCAGTCGTGATACGCGGCAGGCAGGCTAATTGTAGTCAAATTTGATCACGGTTACACCCGTCCGGACCCCAGGCGGGATGGCTCCAAGCCAAGCATGGCGGCAAGCTGCAACTGAAATAGGCTCTCAGCCGTATATCTTGAAGCAGCTCTATCCACACGTGGCAGTAAAGTGTATCCAATGAAGCGTCTGCGCGACAGCAAGCTGGTGCGGCTCGTGGTGGAGCTATTGAGCCAGGGCATCACCCCACGCAAGATCGCCCTTACCATCGCGTTGGGCGTGGTCCTGGGAGTTACTCCCGTGCTGGGTTCCACCACCTTCCTGTGTGCCGTAGCGGCGGTCGCCCTGGGACTCAATCTGCCGCTTATCCAACTGATCAACTATCTGATGTATCCCTTGCAATTCGTGTTGCTGCTGCCGTTCATCCAAGCCGGGCAGTGGCTATTTCGCGAGCCTCCATTGCCGCTTTCGTTTACACAGATCGCGCAGATGGCGCGAGCGAATCTCTGGCACACCATCGCCTCCCTCTGGGATTACACCCTGCACGGACTGGTAGCGTGGCTGATTCTGGGCACCGCCGCCGCACTGCTTATCTATCTGGTGTTGTTGCCAATCCTCAAGCATTTCGTTCCGGCCCGCGGATTCAATTTGACGGGATCAGCAACCAGGGAGTCCCACCCGTGATGGCTGTCGCTACCATGCTGATCACCGCACTGATCGTGATGGCGGTCCTCATGCTCATACTTTGGCTCGTGCACCTGCCCTTGAAAAATGCCGGCATCGTGGACGTAGGCTGGACGCTGGGCGTGGGGCTGTGCGCGCTGATATTTGCCGTCATGGGCGATGGCAACATCACGCGCCGGATTGTGATTGTGGTTATGACTGCTGTTTGGGGCGCGCGTCTCGGCAGTTATTTGCTGTTTCGCGTGCTGGGCCATGCAGAAGATGCACGCTACACGCAACTGCGGCGTGAATGGACGGGAAATACCACGCTCAAGTTTCTGGGTTTTTTTGAATTTCAGGCGCTGCTGGCGGTGATCTTCGCTTTGCCGGCTTTATTTTCCTCATTGAACAGCGCGCCACGGTTTTCATGGTTGGAATATCTCAGCGTTGTGTTGTGGATCATTGCCGTGGCAGGCGAGGGAGTCGCTGATTGGCAGCTCAAACGCTTCAAGAATGATCCCGCCAATCAAGGCCGGCTGTGCCGTGCGGGTTTGTGGAACTATTCGCGTCATCCCAATTACTTCTTCGAGTTCCTGGTGTGGGTGGCATTTGCAGTGTTCGCGCTGGCCTCACCTTGGGGCTGGATCGCGCTCATTTGTCCCGCACTGATGCTGTTCTTCCTATTCAAGGTGACCGGCATTCCGGCCACCGAAGCGCAGGCTCTGCGCAGCAAAGGCGACACGTATCGTCAATATCAACGTACCACCAGTGCATTTATTCCCTGGTTTAAAAGAAAGGTTAACCCCATGAACAGCGTTTCTCCAATCGAACACTTCGCGGCCGTTGATACGGAGCAGCTTCAAACGGCACCGGATGCCTGGTTTGCGGGTTTGCTGGAAAAGGACCTGCTGCCGGATGTCTTGGTTCGCATCGGCATACGCCGGCTGCTGGCCCAGCGTCTGCGCGATGCGGATACGGGCGACGTGGAGCGACGGCAGGCAAAACTGATGGACTGGGTGGAAACGCTGAAGAATAGTCCCATCGCGGTGCGCACTGATGCCGCCAATGCGCAGCATTACGAGGTGCCGGCGGCATTTTTTCAGAAACTGCTGGGGCCGCGGCTCAAATACAGTGCCTGCCTGTGGCCAGAAGGCGTCAGCACACTCGAGGCGTCGGAAGGTGCGATGCTGGCACTGGTCTGCCAACGGGCACGGATTGCAAACGGTCAGACCGTGCTGGATCTGGGCTGTGGCTGGGGTTCATTTTCACTGTATGCCGCCGAGCGATTTCCCCACAGCCATTTCGTCGGCGTCTCCAATTCCGCATCGCAGAAGGCCTTCATCGAGGTAGAAAAATCCCGCCGCGGTATCACCAATCTGGAAATCATCACGGCGGACATGAACGACTTCGACACTCCACAGCGTTTCGACCGCATCGTGTCCATCGAGATGTTCGAACACATGCGCAATTACGCAGAGCTGCTGCGCCGGATAGCCGACTGGGGTAAACCGGACGCATTGCTGTTCGTACACATTTTTACGCACAAGCAATTCGCCTACCCCTTTGAGGTAAAGGATTCCAGCGACTGGATGGCGGCGCATTTCTTTACCGGCGGACAGATGCCCAGCGACGACCTGCTGCTGTACTTCCAGGACGATTTCAAAGTGCGCGAGCATTGGCGCGTGAATGGCACACATTACGCCAAAACCTGCCGCGCCTGGCTCAAGCGTATGGATGCACAACGCAAGGACATCCTCGATCTGTTCTCCGATATCTACGGACCGGGTGAAGCGCTGCGCTGGCTGGTGCGCTGGCGGGTGTTCCTCATGGCCAGCGAGAAGTTGTTCGGCTACCACCGCGGTCAGGAATGGCTGGTCTCTCATTACCTATTCGAGAAAGCCTGGGTTTGACGATACTGCCTGCATCCAATCTTCCGATCCCAGCGTAAATAAGCCCGTATGACTCGAATACCGCCGGTATTCGATTGTACATGGCCTATAGTTTACTTATTGCCGGGAGGGTTATGCCGTGATCAATCACCTTTTGCGCATGTTCCGTCTTGCCAGCCGGCCTCTGATGCTGGCCTCATTGCTGGTGGGTGCTGCGTTCACGCTGTGTTCCGCGGGCGCTTTCGCTGACAGTTACCGCATCCTCGCCACCGGTGGCGTCACCGATGTGGAAGGTTCAGCGGGCGGAGGCATCACACCGTGGGCAGTGATTGCCGGTTATGATACCAACGAAGAATCGGATGTCACAAGCTTCTACACCAATATCACCACTCCGAATTTCACGCTCAATGATATCGGCGCCGCGGCCGGTTTTGACAACCGCGTGGAAGTGTCTGTCGCGCAGCAGCGCTTCGGCCTCGGGCCGACTGGCGATTTGGCACTCATGGTGGGGCCGAATTACGAGCTGCGCCAGAACATCTTCGGCGTAAAGGTCCGGCTGTTTGGCAACCTGATCTATGATCAGGACAGTTGGATGCCGGTGGTGTCGGTCGGCGCACATTACTACAACAACACCAGTGAGCTTGGCGGCATGAGCACTGTGGAGCTGCTGGGCGCCAAGAATAATAATGGCGAGGATTTCTATGTGGCTGCCACCAAACTGTGGATCGGCGCGTTCTTCGGCCGTGATTTATTGGGCAACCTGACCCTGCGCGCCACCAAGGCGAATCAGGACGGTCTGCTGGGTTTCGGCGGCAATCTGGATAATTCCTATAAGGTGGAACCGGAAGTGTCGCTGGTGGTGCTGCTCAACGACAATATCGGCGTGGGCGGTGAATACCGCCGCATGCCCCAGGAGCTGACCATCGCCACCCAGCGGGATTGGGCGGACGCTTTCGTGGCCTACTTCCCCAACAAAAATTTGTCGCTGACGTTTGGCTATGCGACGCTCGGTACCATCGCCGGTGCGCCTAACCAAAACGGCTTGTATTTGTCTGCGACGGCTTCTTTCTAATCGAACTTTACCAGGAGATTGTCATGAAGATATTACCGAAAAAAGTTTTTAAGTTGCTGCCGCTGCTAATCTTGGTAGCGGGTATCGGCTGCGCCAGTGCGGCCAGCGCTGAGGACTATTACGCCGATTTTGGCGGGCAGTCTGGCATGACCATCGTGGCAGACCATTTCTTGAACCGGGTGCTGAAAGATCAGCGCATCGCTGGTTACTTCGCCCAGGCCAACATCCCCGAGCTCAAGAAACAGCTGGCCATTCAATTCTGTATGGAAGTGGGGGGTCCCTGCACTTATCGGGGCCCGAGCATGAAAACCGTGCATCAGGATATGGGCGTGAACGAGGCCGCATTCAACTCGCTGGTTGAAGACCTGATCTACACCATGAATCAGCAGCATGTACCCATCAGCGCCCAGAACGCACTCCTCAAGAAACTTGCGCCCATGGAAAAGGTCATCGTGACACGCTAGGTTGCTCCGAAACGCTGCCGGCTGATAAAGTCGGCAGCATCTTTTTTTTTACCAATAGCCAATAGCAGGAGAGACGGAGATGGCGACGAAACTCAAACTCCAGGCGCTGCTGTTGCTGTCTGCGGTAATAGTCATCGGTGCTGGTGGCGGGATTTTCATGTCCGCCATGGCTGACAATGTGCAGCCGCCGCAGGTTCAAATCAACATTCAGAACTTCAAGTTCAGCCCTGCAAAAGTCAGTGTGGAGCCTGGGACGACGGTCGTCTGGACCAATTTGGATGATGTAATCCATACCGTTGTCAGCGATACTGATGGATTTCGTTCGTCCGGGCAATTGTCAAAGAGTGATAGCTACTCGCTCAAACTGAACAAGCCGGGTGATTATCCCTATCATTGCGGGATACATCCTTTCATGCAGGGTGTGATTCGTGTAATTAGCTCCGTCCAAGATAGTCAAACCGAACCTGCTAACCCAAAACAACAGTCTTACCCGCACCAAGTTGAATCCATTAGCCGCTGACCTATCGAGAACGCTAACCAGAATTGAGAGCCGTGTAAGACAAACGCCATCCCCTTGGCCGTTTCGAAATCTGAAGCCCTGGAAATAAAGAGGTAGTCATGCGGAAAGCATTTTTGGCGATAATTGCCTGCGCGGTGTTGGCAGGTTGTTCCAGTTTGAATGTCAGTGAGAATTATTTCTTCTATCCCGGCTACTCAGCACTTTCGAGCCGCGCGCTCGCCGACCCCGGCTTGCCGCCGGGTTACAGCCTGGAGCCGGTGGATTTCCGCGCACAGGATGGCACCCATTTGCATGCGCTTTTCTCAAAAAATCCCAATGCACCGGTCGTGTTGTATTTTGGCGGAGATGATTTCCGCATCGGTGCGTACGGGATTGACGTCGCGCGCGATTTTGCCTGGGCGGGCCTGAGCGTGTTCATGGTGGACTACCGTGGCTATGGTGAGAGTCAGGGTCGTCCAAGCCTGGCGGCGCTCAAGTCGGACGCGCTGACCGCGTATGACTACCTCTCGACGCGGCCCGATATGCGCGGCCGGTCCATTATCGTGCACGGGCACTCGATGGGCAGTTTCGTCGCGCCCTATGTGGCGACCCATCGGCCGGTGGCGGCGCTGGTGCTGGAAAGTACCGCCACCAACGCTATGGATTACGTGCACGCTCAGATACCGTGGTATGCACGGCTCTTCGTCTCCGTGCACATTGCACCTTCCATCGCGCAGCAGGACAACGTCGCAAGAGTGCGCGAGTATTCAGGGCCGCTGTTGCTGATGACGGGTGCAGACGATCACACCACACCCGCGTGGATGGCCAGGGAACTTTATCAGGATGCCCGTACACCTGCGGACAAGAAAGTATTCTATCTTGTACCCGACTCCAACCATGATAATGTGATGTACAGTCCGGATGCGGAACGGGAATATCACTGGTTCGTGTATTGCAAGCTGCTGGATAATGCCAATGCCTGCAAAAGAACTGCCGGTACCCTACAATCACCATAAGGTAACGCTCGCAAGACGGTCATGATCACGGTCCACCATCTGAACAATTCCCGCTCGCAGCGCGTGTTGTGGCTGCTGGAAGAACTTGGTGTGCCCTACGAGCTCAAGAAGTATGAGCGCGATCCGAAAACCATGCTGGCGCCGCCAGCGCTACTTGAGATTCACCCGCTCGGCAAGTCACCTGTCATTACCGACGGCAAGCTGACGCTGGCCGAATCGGGCGCGATTATCGAATACCTGGTGGATTGCTACGGCCAGGGACGTCTGATACCGCCTGCGGGAACGCCTGAACGCCTGCGCTATATCTACTGGCTGCATTTCGCGGAAGGCTCGGCCATGCCGCCGCTGTTGCTCAAACTGATCTTCGATCGTATTCCAGAGACGCCGATGCCGTTCTTCGTCAAGCCGGTGGCGCGCGGCATCTCAAAGAAAGTGCTGGCGATGCTGGTGGAGCCCAATCTCAAGCGGCAACTCGATTTCATGGAAGCCGAACTTTGCCAGAGCGAATGGTTCGCGGGTGA